>DAOUWQ010000253.1 GCA_030667035.1 Candidatus Heimdallarchaeota archaeon
AAAATGGACATTCCAAAAGAACAGAAAGATCTTATTCTTGGAAATGGATTAGCAAAATTACTCGAAATTTAACACTATTTTATAATGAAATCTTTCATCAGTATCAAAATTAAGATTTGTTAATTTATAAAAACACTAAGTTGCTAGAGGAAGATATATTCTAAATTCGATAGAACAAAAAAGTTACCTTATTATATCAATTCAACAAATTATTAGCTAAAGATTGTGGGAGACGATAGAAATGAAGAAATCTAATAAGATAATTTTAGTTGGAGTTATTTCAATTTTAGTTATTGTACCTACTATTTCACAAGGTTATAATTTCAATGTAGGTGATATATTCGAATATGAACTTTTAGCTGCTAAAGGGGACTTAGTTCTTGGTACTAGTGTTGCTAATTTTACTGGTGTAAATATTGGAATGGCAATAATTCCAGAAGGAAACCTATTCAGTTTTAATATATCAGCGATTTTTGATACAGGTTATTTGATAGATATAATTTCAGGTACGAGTTTCGAAGTAAAAATCTATTATGATAGTGAGTTTTTAGGTAGAATATCGGGAATAACAATTTTACCAATATATGGTGCATATGAGTTTCTCCAAGGCGGACAACCATTAATTGATTATTGTTCACTTTTTGGACTGCAATTATTGTGTTATCCATTTATCAAAGTAGATACAGAAACATGGTCAAGTGCTAAAGAAATGTTTAGTACATTTGAAACTGATTTTCTCTCAGATTATGGTGAAAATTATAGAATAGAAAATTTCAATATTAAAATTTCAGAAAGCAGAAAAAGCAATCAAATTGAAACTTTCTTTAAAGGGTCCTATAATGTTAGTGCAGAAAATATATTCAATTTTGCTCAAAGCAATAAATTTGCTTACTCAACACAAACGGGTGCAATATTAGGTAATTGGTTCAAAGGATATTTTCAAGGCAAATTGGAAAATACTACAATTAACTTCGTGTTTGAGCAGCATTTTGAAATGCTAGGTTTTGATTTGAAACCATTTGAAATAGGTGATTTTGCTACAGAGAATATATCTGGTCACAACACAATACAAACAGTAAGTAGTATTTTTCTGTTATTCATAATACCAATTCTTATACGAAAAGAAAAAGAAAGAAAAAATTAGTAATGAAAAAAAAAATCATTACTTTTCTTTCGTAAAATAAGTAACTAATAACAATACAATAACAACTACTGCTAAACTTCCTCCGCCAAACAAAAGAATGTAAGTGAGAATAATTCCACCAACACCTGGAGTAAAGTAACTAGGTCCGGGAGGTTCACTTGGATCATAGTAAGAAACAATTGTTATGTCATAATCGCTTGAAGTAGTGTTATAAGAAGAACCAATTACAAACATTTTGTGATGGTCAAAAGCAACAATATCTTGGGCTTGGTCATCTCCACCACTTTCCCAAGTACTATTCCAAATTAAAGCACCATCAGCAGTGTATTCTGCAGCAAAATAATTGCCATTTGCTCCACCAGTATCTTTGTTACCACTGATCACAATGTTGCCATTTGTTCTACTAGTAATTGCCGATCCACCATCGTTTGAGTAGTTAAGTGTTTGATTCCAAAGAATATATCCTGAGGAATTATATTTCACCACGATAGAATCTAAAGGAGTTACTGCAAGAGATTCAGTAGTTCCAACTAGATAAACATCATCCTCGATAAGAACGATATCTGAACCCCAGTCGATATTTGCACTTCCACCAAAAGTAGTATTCCAAAGATAATCACCAGAGTCATCTAATTTTGCTAACAATATATCATCTAAATTGCCACCACTATTATCTGTGGTTCCTCCTAAGTAAATATTTCCAGAACTATCAAGAGCAATGCTTTCAACTCGAGAGTTTTCATATGGAGAGGTTGTTCCATAATATTCTTGCCAAACGAAATCACCATCGGAATCAAATTTCTGAATAAAAGTAGCACCAGAAGTACTATTTGATACACCTGCAACATAGATATTATTGTCATTATCAAGTACCATACAGTTTACCGAACTCTCTTGATTAGCGGTTATTTGCGTTGTTTCCCAAATGTTCTCTCCAGTAGATGCATTGAATTTTAACACGAATACATTATGAAGAAATACAAAAGCTGGATCTTCAGTAAGAATAGTTCCTGCAATGATGATATCACCATTAGAATCAACTTCGATCTCACTAGGTTGAGCATCATCTGAAGTTACCCAAGTAGTATTCCATAAGAGAGTCATATTTTCGTCATATTTCACTACAAAGACATTTCTTGATGCAAGACCAAAGGATTCGGAAAAACAAGTAAAATAGAAGTTCCCATCGTCATCTATAGTAGCTGACACGGAGCCTTCATCATCATCTCCACCCCACCAAGTAATTTCCTTAGGAGTAATGTCATATCCTGGAGAAGAAAGATCTCCCTGTAAGAGAGGGTCATAAATTGCATTTACTAAACCATTTGTAAGAAATAATGGTATTAGAAAAATAAGTGTAAATTTGAATCGCTTTTCCAACAAAATGTCCACCGATGAGATATCATTTTAATAATAATTAATAAACTGTTCATCATATTTTAGTAATTCCTTTAAAAAACTTAGACTAATTATGAAAATAGAAAAAAAATTGAAGAGAAAAACCTATCCATTAACCTATAAGCCATTTACCTGCTTTGTAGATCTCTTTACCATCAAGATAGATGATAGAATCATCACTCTTCATATCTTTGAGAATATCCCAGTGAATTGAAGATTTATTTGTAGAACCAGATTCAGGATAACCCATGCCGAGAGCCAAATGAATTGTTCCACCCATTTTTTCATCAAAGAGCATATTCTTTGTGAATCTTTGGATTCCATAATTTGTTCCCACTGCAAGTTCTCCAAGAACATCGGCGTTTTCAACCTCAAGAACCTTCTTTAGTAATTCTTTGCCTCGAGTAGCATCGTAATCAACGACTTTTCCATCTTTGAATTTCAGCCAAATATTCTCGATTTCTTGACCCATATAAATACCTGGGTAGGTGAAGCGTATAGTTCCATTTACACCGTCTTCGTGTGGTGCTGTGAAAACTTCTCCATCTGGTAAATTCTTATGCCCACAACAATTAATCCATTTTCTGCCTTCGATGCCAAAAGTGATGTCAGTATCTTCTCCAACAAAACGCATTTCTTTTCCTTTATCAAGAATCTTAATTATTTTATCGTGTGCTTTTTCTACTTCTTTCCAATGAGCAATTGGATCCTCTTTGTCTAATGCAAGAGCTTTATAGACAAATTCGGTGTATTCTTCTATACCCATACTCGCTTCCTGAGCTAAAGACAAACAAGGATATGGACAGAGGGACCAATCTAGCTCTCCTTTTGCTGCTCGAGAATGGTAAATCTCACTATACTCCTTTCTTGCTTGTTGTCGCATCGTCTTTAATTTTGGATCAATGTTAGTTAATGCTCGAGTGTTGTATGATGAGTAAATATGAATTGATTTTGTAACTTTTTTAGCAAATTCAATAGTTAATGAATCAACGTATTTGATTTGCTCTTCGGTTGCGTATTTGTAAAACAACTCACTCGTACCCGGAATGGTTATTTCTGTCTTAATAACATGCCCACCAGCTTTTATCGCTTCTCGGTAAACTTCGCGAATAAGTCCTTCAGCGTTTGCAGGACTGGTAATATAGACTAAATCATTAGGTTCAATCCCAACCGCATACTCAACAACTAACTTAGCTAATTTTTCATTAAAGTCGCCATACATTATTTATCACACAGGAAAAAAATTCTATTCACACCCTAATATTTGAAGTTAATAATACTTTTCAAAAGTTTAATTTGAATTGCGACAATATAAACTTTTAAATCAAGAAACGAATGCATGTTCTTTGTGAATTATCTTTGATGGATTATCTTGTTGAAATTGATAAGCTCATATTTAATGGCAACTTTGATGAAGCTTTAACACGAATTCAGAAGATATTAGATGGTATTGAATTAACTGAAAAGGAAAAGCTAGGAATTAAGATTATCAAATGCAAAGCACTTCTCGGTTTTGGTAGATATAATGAAGGGTTAGAATTAACTTTAG
>DAOUWQ010000158.1 GCA_030667035.1 Candidatus Heimdallarchaeota archaeon
TGCTTTCACCTGTTCGATAGGAGAAAACATCAATAAATTGTAACTGTTTAGCTGAGAGAAAAGTAGTAGGATCAGCACCAATATGTTTCATTTTATCAATTATCTCACTTGGAAAACTATCAGTAGTGAGAAACACACCATGATTTTTCTCATTTAATCCATCGACTAAGTACTGTAATGCAAATGCTTCCTTCCCTGTCCCAGGGGGACCTATGATTAAGTAAATTTGCGATTTAGTACTACCGACGAGGTCCTTCAGTCTAACGGTGATTCTTTCACTTGCCAAATCTAATTCCCTTCTTTGAATTTTTTACTTTCCTTTTAGAATGTCTTCTAATATAGTCCAACCAAAATCATAGCACTTTTCTAGGAAATCAGGTATATTATCGATTTTTGCTCCTACTCGATAATCTCTTGCATCTTTGATTACTTTTGAATCGACTTTAAGAGAGCTTTTCTCTGCGAAAAGTTCAGGAATGTTGTAACGGTTAAATTTCTTTTCGCCTAAATAAATCAAGTATGCTTGAGCACACCCAATAGCTGCATCGCTCGCATAAAAGGCTAGTTCTTCATTTTTGCCTACAGGTGTGTTTACAAAACCATCGCGCATAATAAATACATTATCTAAACACATTTGTGTTGCTCCTTTTTTGAGCTTGCCTGGAGTGATTTTTACCTTTGCGAATGGGTTTTCCTCGCCTATTTTCAAGACTCCCTGTTGTCCTGTCCAAATGTGGACCCAATTAACTATACTTGAAGCATTAATGTTTTCTTCATTTAGATCTTCTTCAAAGAAAACCATTAAATCTAGAAGTGAGGAATATTGAGGGTCATTCTCAAATTTAGCTTTGACTTGACCAATCTTTTGGAGAATTTCTACTTGTTTATCTCTGTCTTTCTTAATCACTAAATAGAAATCACAATCAGAGTCACCTTTCATGTAGTTATTATCAGCAACGCTTCCAACAAGAAGTAAAGCAGCGATTTCTTTTCCTACTTCTTTTTTGAGTTCCATTGTTAATTTGATTACCAGTACTTCATATTCATCTGGAATTTTTCTAGGCTTCTTTTTAGGTGGGGTAGCACTCATTTTTTTTTCTCCAATTAAATTTTTCATACATTCTTAGCTTAGTTCTTTAATCTCAATTGACTTTATTTTCTTCTACATAAAAACTTTCTTTTAACCACATATTGTTCTTTTTTATTAGACTTTCTATTTCTGAGTTAAATCCTCGATATCTAATTTCCTCTCTTCTTCAGGTATTCTCTCAATAATTTTCTCAGTTTCAATATTTTCTTTGATTAAACAAATTTTTTGACCCAAGTTTAGTTGAACGTCAATATCCCCTACATTATAAAGTTTCAACAAAATATTGTATACTTGATCATCAGAAATACTATAATCCTCTGCTATTGCTCCAAACGTTACTTGTGAAACTTTTTGCGATTCCAAATTCTCAATAAGTTCTAGAATAGATTCTTCAAGTAATTCCATAGGTAGAAATTTATGGGATGATCTTACGTACACACCTTCAATCTTACCATCATCAATTAGTGTTTGTAGTAATTCTCTGGTAATGGATTTCTTAAGTTGTAGTTCTTCTGCAATTTCATAGATATCTACATCAACCCCTTGAATGACACTTTGATAGAGAATATCTTTTGCAGAATCCCTGGTGATGATTTTATCGTCCTTTCTTTGTATTAGGTTGATACGAGACTTTGCAATCAATGCAACTACTTTTGGATTCCATTTATTATCTTCTGCAAGCTCTTCCAGATTACAAATACCTTTGGCTTTAATTAACCGAACAATGTCTTTCACTTCAGAACCTGTTAGAGAAATGTATACTCCTTCTGGAGTGATCACAGTTCCAGCTATTTCCCTTTTATCTATTAATTTTGATAATTGAAAAGAAAGATATCTTCTTGCACTCACACCAAATGGCTCTCCTAAATCAATATACTCTTGATCTTTCACCATTTTGATAATCTTGTCTTTTGGGATGGATTTCTTCTTTTTCTCTGGATTTTTTTTCTGTGAGACCATTGTTAATTCACCGTTATATTATAAAACTTGATTTTATTTATGTTTTTAATACTTGTGGATTTAATTATTTCTTTTGCAATAATTATTATACTTGATATAAGTGAAATGGCATTGAACAGTATTTTTACTTGTCAACAGAAGATTTTTAAAAGAAACAAAAACCTTCTCAAGATAGTTGCAAGTAACTTGTACTTGTAAAACAAACTAGAACAATAAAATAGTAAGAAAAATTGGAGAAAAACAAAAATGGAATACCTTCATGCTTCATTAATACTACATTCATCTGGTAAAAAGGTCACCGAAAAAGCTATTGGTGATATATTAACCGCTGCTGGATTAACTCCAGACAAGAACAGGATCAAAGGTTTAGTCGCTGCTCTCGGTGAAGTTAACATCAAAGAAGCCCTCAAAACTGCTGCTGTTATGCCAGCCACCGCCGCCGCACCCGTAGCTGCCGCTGCTCCAGCTGCCGCCGCACCAGCCGCTGCTCCTGAACCAGAAGAAGAAGAAGAGGAAGAAGAATCCGGATTAAGCTCACTCTTTGGTTGAGCAGTAATCTGAATACTTTTTCACAGAAAAACAATTGCCGTCAACGCTCGAAAAGAGTGTTGGCAAATTCAATTATTTTTTATTTATTTAATTACTTATTTTTTGATACACACAGAGATTTACTTCTTTGTATCTTATTATTCCAACGCTACTAAACACAAGAGAGATATTGTTACTCTGGAACATCAAATCAATCCAAGGTTCACTTTCATATATTTCTTCTGTCATAACAAAGCAAATTGAAGCATTCTGAAATTGTGAATAAACTACATATAGTTCAAACCATTTTATTTCTTCAATCTGCCTGCCAGGACCTAAATAGGAATATCCAGGAGTATAAAGTACAATGTCTTCTACAATGACTATAGTTGTTATTTCTTCATTGTTTTTTATATAATCAAAAGCCTGGCAATAGTTGTAATTTGGTCTAAATGATATATCAAAAAAGCCGATACTAACTGAACTAAAAATAATAAATAAAGCTGTAAATACATGAATGCTTTTGCGCAAATTTTTCTTCTTTAAGAATTTCGGGTATTTGTTCATTCCATTTGCTGCGATTAACACAAGCAATGGCAAAACAGGTAAAATAAACCGATATTCTTTGTGAGCTATAAAGCTTAATATTAAAACAAAAAATAATGATATAGCAATTAAGAAAAATGTTTTCTCATTTTTGTTAGCTCCAATGGTTAAATAGAGTAGATACATTACTGCGAAAAAGGAATACGCATAAGCAAATATACCTAAGTAAGCATAAAACGGATAAGTGCCATGTATCGAGCTTGAACTACTAATTATATTATATTGGAAAAAAACAATAGGTGAATGTAGAAATGTCCCCCAAGTAACCAAATCAATTACACCTTGGATTATAATCATAAATAGGATTGCTAAACAAAAAGTAAATGCTCCAAACCATTTTTTCTTTAGTATTAAATAAATTAGTAATGGAATAGCGATAATTGCTGTTGAAAACTTAAACATAAATGCTACACCTATACTTAAACCAGCAAAAATTAAATTCCCAAATGTTCGTCTTTTTTGCTTTTTTGTTTCAGTATTATCGATTTTTGTTGCATTAACAGCTTTATAGAGAAGATATACTGCAAGAAAAACAAAATTCATAGCTAGACCATCAGTCATTGTTCTTGCTGCCCAAAAAACAAAATCGTACCAAATTGCAATGAAAAATGTAGCAAACAAACCAGCTTCTTTGCCAAATAATAGTTTTCCAAAATAGTAAGCAACAATAACTGATATCATTGAAAGTATACCGGAAAACAAACGAACACCGATTAAAATTGACCCAAGTGATGAAGCTCCAAAAGCTATCATTACTTTGAATATCAGATAAACAATACCGGGATAAAACCATGATCTTGCCCCTTCGATAAATTCCCATGGAATAACTCCAATGCCAAAAATTTCATTATAAACAATCTCTATTGATTGATAATGTTCATCAGGATGGACATATCCTTTGCTGAGTATCGCAGAAATAATTCTTAATGCTAGGGCAAGGATCCAAATAACTAGAACCAACCAATTATCTTTCATCCAATTTCTTACTCTTTCTCTAAAAAAATCTGGTTTTTGATTGGAATGAATTTTATTTACTTTATTCTTATCATCTTTCGGAGAATCATCTACTAGTGCTTGTAAGGAGTTCTTCTTTTCTTTGATAAACCCAGACATAAGAGTGATACATCCTTTCCCTATGAGAGACTTCTCCATTCACTGCTCAATAATATAAGTGCAAATCTTTTAAATTTTTTAGCTTGAATTTTGAAGTAAAATTTCTCTTATAAAATATTTCCCCATAGAATAAATGCTGATAGATAGCAACGAATAAAAATAGGAATGTCCCTCTGAATTAGATTGTTAATAATGTGATTTCATTACTAACAAGTAAAAAGTCAAATTTAAACTATAATATTCAAGGGTGTTTCATATGACATCTAATAAAGAAATACTATCAAAATGTGCTCTTCGAGTTCCTGCTAGTGGAACTTTGAAAATGAAAATTCTATCAACTGAATTAGAAGTCAAGGGAAAGGAAATTATCCATCTTGAAATTGGTCAGCCAAATTTTAACACACCAATTGAGATTATTGAGGCTGCTAATATTGCAATGAAAGAGGGTAAAACAGGATATACTTCTTCAAAGGGAGTCCGACCCTTACTTGAAAAAATTGCTTCAATTCATACAAAAGATACTGGAGTAGAAATCAATCCAAAAAACAATGTGATAACTACTCCTGGGGCAAAGGCAGCATTATTTAATGCATTAGTATCCTTAGTTGATCCTGGGGATAATATTGTTGTTATTTCACCCTTTTGGCCTAGTTACTCAGGAATAATTCAATATATTGGTGCAGAAACGAAAGTCGTTCAAGCTAATACTGTTGATTTTGGTTTACCAGAAGAAGCTGTTAAAAATGCAGTCAATAAAAATACAAAAGCACTATTAATCAATTCCCCCAGTAATCCTACAGGGACAATTTATAATTTAGATTCACTAAAATTCATCAATGATTTATCTAA
>DAOUWQ010000207.1 GCA_030667035.1 Candidatus Heimdallarchaeota archaeon
AATTTGACGAACCTATTGGATGGATGAGTAATTCATACTCTTTAATATCGGGCAGAGCACTCCAAATAAATGTAGGAGTAGTAACAGATGCAATATAATTTGCACTTGGAGATACTAAAATCGGACTATTTGGAGGAATTGTATCTATTGTGAAATTGAGACAACTGATTTCAGAAGCAACATTCCCCGCAGCATCAATTGGCAGAACACCAATCGTATAATATCCATCTACTAATGGAGTGAAAAATAAACTAGAAAGCTTCGAAGTATCAATGTATTCCCCATAATAAAAAGTTCTATAAAAATGTGTTATATCTGTATCTAAATTATTTATAAAAACAGTATTTCTTGTTATTGGTTCTACATTATTCCAAGAAATTTGGACGTCCGGAGTATTAAAGAATTCGTTATTTTCCGGTTGAACAAAGTAAGAAGGTTCAGGTGGGGTAGAATCAATGGTTAATTTTCTTGTTTCTGACCAAGGACCAAAATCACCAATAGCTAGAATTCTTCTAACTCTCCAATAGTAAACGCCACCAGATAACCCTTGATAAGTGTGCACTTTATAATAGTCATATCCATATATAGTTCCACCAATACTTTGGTAAACCAAATGAAAATCTGAATAATCCGAAAGTTTAAGTTCAAAACCCAAAGTGGGCAACCAATGGCTCCAACTAAAGATAGGCCACCTATCTTTTGTGAGTGCATTGTTATGTGGTGATTCTAACACTGGAGCAAATATATTTTCTGTATTACTTGAACTTTCAGATGGTAATCCTTCTGAAAAGTCTTCAGAATAATAATTTTCATCAACTTCAGGGATTAATTCAACTCGATTAACAAAAGGTAGTATCATACCTAAACAAAAAATTACAATTATACTATAAACTAATAGGCGGTTTTTCCTCAATGTGTTTTCTCCCGGAAATTCTTAAAGAACTATGTTACTGTAATTTAAAAATATTATTGAGTTGACTTTCATAAGGAATTATATAGCAAAGATACCTCAAAGTTAGTTATTACATTCAATTTTCATCATCTTCCACTCAGAGCATCAAAATTCATTTTTAGAAATATTTTTTAATCTTTAAATGAACGTAAAGGTCAGATTGGGGATCGAATATAATGAATTTACTATGGAAAAGAATTTCTTTATTCGTATTAGTTTTATCAATTTTATTGCATAGTAACTTTGTTACTGCAAGTTTTCTCGAATTAAAACCTAATACATTCTATAAATATAACTTGAAAACCTCAAATTGGTCTCTTGAAACAACTAGTAATTCTGCTCAAGGAACAGGTTTACAGTTCTTAGGAAAGCAATACTCTGAGGACACTGATTTTAATATTTTAACTGGAGAAAATATCTATGAAGATGGAGTCAATTATTTATTGTATATTGGTTCAGATGTAATTAACTTAGAGGATACAAATGATACTTCAGAAATTTATGCTTTCACTCATTTACATACAAAAGTGCTTCTAATTGATAGTATTTGGAATCAATCCTATATGGAAATGGGTCCATATTTACTCTGTCCATATTTCTTTTTCAATATAAAGAGTTTCAGTGAAATCTTTTCAGCAGGATCAAATTTCGATGGTATTGATTATCAAGCTCTAGGATACAATAATTGGACTGCCAATGGTGGGGATGTCTATGAAGAGAAAAGATCAACCTATCTATTTGGTTTCGTTTATGATTTCAGTTATAGAAAAATAATTCCAGATCCAGATAATCCACTTGATAGTATTTCTTATAATTATAGTGGCATAATTAAAACTAAAATTGAATATGATTCAACACATGGAATTTTAAAGGGTTACAATTTTTTCCTTGAATCAGCAGGATTCCATAATAACCAGTCCGTTTCCTTCAATATTGAACAAATAGTTGAAGCAGATGGATTCCGCATTGGTGACTTTGATGATATCAGTAACAATTCACCTGGTTTTGATTTAATCATCTCAGTTTTAGTGATCTCAATCCTGTCCATAATAACTATTTCAGTTAAGAAAAGAAGACAGACTAAAAGGTAATTAGAAAATCAAAAAAGAAGTGATTATTGAAAGAAAAGGTTCTTCTTTCAAACTTTTCCTTTTTCATTACTTCTCAATTTCAGCAAGACCATTCTTACTAATTTTCCCATCAATCAATTCAATTATTCTAAAATCATCTTTTACAAGGCTTGTATCATGTGTTGTAATGATCAGTGTGTTATCAAGTAATTTGTGCGTTTCAAAAACCTTATTCATAACTTTAGTGGCTAATTCTGCATCCATGTTTGCTGTGGGTTCATCCATTATCAATATTGGCGGGCTATCATATTGTGCTAGTGCTAAAGAAGCTCTCTGAAGTTCGCCTCCGGAGATATCAAGAGGATAAGCGTGTTTTCTATGGTCAATTTCTAAATCAGTGAAAATTTCTTTTATTTCTTCTTGCAATTTTATGTCAAGTGCAGTGTTTTTTAATGATAGAACATTCTTCAGAAAGAGATTTTCTGTTACAGTAAGAAATGGATGGAGATCTCCTTGCTGTGAAACAATACCAATGTTTTCTCTTCTAAATCGTGCTCGTTCAGAATCGGTCATAGAATGTAACTGATTGTTTAGTACAGTTATTTCCCCAGTAGATGATGGTACCATTCCTGTTATCAATTTTACAAAAGTAGTTTTCCCAGAACCACTAGGTCCTACAACAAAAACAATTTCTCCATGATGAATATCTAACGTAATATCATCTAATGCTTTTACAGTTATATTTTTCGTTTTGTAAATTTTTGATACTTCTGAAAGGGAAATTTCAATTTCCTTATTTTCCAGAAAAGCATCAGGAAACGGTTTGCTTTTCAATTCTTTAGGTCTAAATCTATCTTTCAATTCAATCTTTTTGGGTTTTGTTCCTAATGGATTTACAAATTCTACCTTAGAATCTTCTGTAAGAACAAATTCTGCACTTCCTTTGATTTGTAAAGCATCGTAAATTTCATCAGGTATTCTAATGCCATGGGAAGAATCAACTTGAGTTTGAAATCTTAATGGAAACTCTCTGTTTTCAGATTCAGTACTATGGTTAACTCTAATTAAGGAGCTAACTCGTCCATCATGAATAGAACAAGTACGATCAACTCCTGTCAGAAATCTCTTATCGTGAGTAACTACTAATACTGTTGACTCAAAATCAGTAGCAATTTGTCGCAATGTTTGTTTAATAATTTCAGTATTTGCGGTATCTAGTTGTCCAGTTGGTTCATCACATAATAGAATAGGAACTTTTTTCGCTAACATAAAAGCTATTGATGTTCGTATCATTTCCCCTCCTGATAAAAATGAAACTCTTTGATTTTCAAGATGATCAATGTTAAGTTCACGTAAAATTTTTCTATTCTCAATTTTGTTTGCTGCAAAATTCTTTGAATGTAGGCTGGAGGAAAATTGTAGATTATCCATCACTGTTCCTGAGAGAAACAGAGTTCTTTCAGGGAATTGGTGAACCATTCCAATATTGTTAAGTCGAAATTTCAACAGGTTTTTTGTATTCATTTTCTCTAATTCGTATCCACCGATATGAGCAATACCACTATCTATTGATTCAATACCAGATAAGATTTTAATCAATGTTGATTTTCCAGAACCACTGGGTCCCACAATGGATATTACTTCCCCTTTGGAAACTCTTAAATCAATTCCTCGCAAAGCAGCTACTCTAATATTTAATTCTGGATCATTGTATATTTTTATTACATCTTGGCAATCAATCATTTCTTTCACTCCTGCTTGACGGGTTTATATCGAAATATTTGGGGGATCATGCTTATCATCCAACCAATTGTAGAGCCTAATATTCCACTAAGCAGAAAAAGTAAAAACAACCAAAATGATATACCAGGTTTATATGGATAGTATATTTCTTGTATTCCTAGTACATAAATTTCCACTAATCTAATTAGTGGAAGCGAAATTAGCATGCTAACTAACAATGGTATTATATTCATCAAACAGTTTTCCACAAGGAAAATACTCATAATTTTTCCTCGTTCTGCTCCTACTCTGTATAGTACTTCAACCACACGTACTCTCTCATCAAATGTTTTTAGTCCAGTAAAATAACCACTAAAAATTAGCAAAATAAAAATTAGTATTACATATAATGAGAGGTTATTTTGTTTGAAAGTTTCTACATTTGAATATAATTTATCGAACATATCATAGCGATCATAGATTTTGTCGTTTCTGATTAACGTGTTATTTTCTAATTTCTCTCGAATAATTGGAATAGATGAATCATTCACCGGTTTGATCAGTTTGAAATGTATGAAACGAAAACCCACAGAAAATGATAAATCTGAAGTAATAGCTTTGATGGTTACCGCGTTTCCAATAAAAGTATAAACTTCCCGAGAAGTATCGAAGATATTTTTCTTAGCAAGTGGAGCGCATGGAAAATAATTATATGAATGTATAATTGAAAAATTATTGAAATGTCTTGTAAACTTATCTGTATAATATTCATTTCCCGGTTTAAAATCAAATTTTCTAAACGTTTTCCTATCTACAAAAAATGTTCCATTTGTTTCAAGTGATAGAACATCATTTTCAG
>DAOUWQ010000145.1 GCA_030667035.1 Candidatus Heimdallarchaeota archaeon
CGTAATGCCGGGGATAAACGTTTTTCTATTGGGACTAGCAGCAGGAATTGGCGCTTCCATTGGGCAAATAGCTTCCTGGTTTGTTGGGAGAGCTACTCGAGAAGTCGCTGGAGATAAACTAGAAAAACAGCTAAGAAAAACACAAAGATGGGTTGAAATGGGATTAGCCCCAATTATGATTTTCATTTTTGCTGCTACCCCACTACCAGATGAAGTTTTACTAATTATGATTGGTCTTATTGGCTATTCACTAGGTAAAACGCTGATCTATTGTTTTATTGGAAAAATAGTTTTAACATTGAGTATATCTATCGTAGCCAATCTTTTTAGTACAACAGCTATTGGTGAGTGGTTTCTTGAAACACTTTTCGGTCTCACTAGAACGATGTTAATAAATCAAGAGTTATCTGCTGGAAATAATATTTGGACATCTATTGCGATTTGGATAATATCTGCTACATTGGTTGTTGCTGTGACATTTGTTGATTGGGTTGGAATGTACGACAAGTATCTTAGTAAAAGAGAACAAAGACAATTAACACAGATCTTTGAAGTAGCTAATACATCTTTTGAATTAGATGAGTCAGCAATTACACTCGAGCAAGCAGATAGCTCTATTTCAATCCAATTGCTAGAAGAACATGAGCAACAATCTTTCCCTGAAGAATCCCTGTGGTTCTTTCAAGAAAAATTGTCAAAAAAGAAAAATGCTTTCTTCCGTAAAAGTCTCATTGCTATAGATACCATTGCAAATACAACTGTTGATATTTCATTAGATATAGAATGGCTGGAAAATTTCAGAACAAATATATTGGATTTGAAATTTAAATCTGTGAAAAATCGAACAATGGAACTCGTTAAATTTCCCCAGAAAGTTTTGGAAGTTGGGTTTATCGTTTCCGAAAGCCGATTGATCGAGTTTCAAATAAAGTTGAAGAACATTCTCCCCGAAGAACATCTATCTGTTCTATTGGATAAATTCGACTTTAGGAAACGAGAGAAACGCCAACTACTGCGAACAGAAGTCAACGTAGAAGTTTTAATTGAAACCTTGTCAAACGGAGAAACAAGAGTTTGGGCAATCGGGTTAAAAGAAGGTACCTACATCAATAAAATCTACAAATTTAGAAAAGTAGAATCAATATTCTTTTGGTTACAATTATTAAATTGCCTGAGTAAGCACCCTAGTAAAGTAAAAGGATTACTAATTTTCAATCTAATTGATACTACTTGTGAAGATGTCGAAATAGCTGTTACTAGAGATCTTGTCGATGGATGCCCGATTTGATTTTTGCATAAAAAAACAGAGCCTGAACTTAAAAAAAACGTTTGGGTGAAAAAGAACTTAATACCAAACAACTTAAACTTTATTTCTGAGGCAACTAAATGAGTAAAAACGAAGAACTTGATTATGAAATGCTAAATATCGAAGGTGTTTACGCTCTCTTAGAAAGTAAATTCTCTAGAGCAGAAGATCTCTTCAAGAAGGCATGCACTTTGGAGGAGAATTGTTTTGAAAGCAAGTGTAATTTAGGGAAATTATTTACTATCAAAGAAGATTTTGATGGAGCAATAAAATATTTTAAAGAATCATTAGAAATGAATCCAAAATTCATAGAAAGTTTACACAACATTGCAGTTGCGTATTATAAATCAGGAAAACTAGAAGAGGCAATAAAATTTTACAAAGAAGCACTCACGGTTGATGAAAATTATTTCCAAAGCTCATTTAATCTTGGAAACAGTTACTATCAACTATCAGATAAAGAAGAAGCAATTAAGTGGTACAAGAAATCTATTCAATCAAACAAAACCTTCCTAGACGCACGATTTAATCTTGCAAATACTTACAGAGAATTAAAACAATTTTCTCTAGCAATAAAAACTTTTGAAGATATTCTTCTCACGTGGCAAGATGATCCAAAAGTATTCTATAATTTAGGTTGTACTTATCATTTGCAAGAGCAATTGGACAAAGCAATTGAAAATTATCTCAAAGCAATAGAATTCAAAAAAGATTATCTGAAAGCAATAATCAATGTTGGATTAGCTTATGATACGAAAGGTGAACAGGAGAAAGCAATAGAATATCTAGAAAGAGCATTTGATATTAATCCTAAATTAGATTTTGTTGTCGAGAAAATTAATGCAATTAAGAAAGCAAAATGATTTAATAAAAAAAGTTCAAGAAAAAAGAAGTTTCTAACAAATAATTTCTGGGATTAGGGTCGTTTATATCTTTATAAAGAAAATAGTACAGAGTCCAACGACTATAAATAATGTAGTGTAAAAACTACAACATAGAGACCTAGATTTTTTAGGGGTGCCCCATCTCCTAATATAGAACACCGCTCGTTTTCGTCTGGCACCCTTAGAATCTACAATCAAAGGTATTTTTGTACTCCAAAAAAGTAAAAAGCAGCTATTCAAACAAATAATATTGAGATAATAAGAGGTAAGTACGAAATGAAAATAACATGGCTAGGGCACGCAGGAATAATGATTGAAGATGAAGGAAAAACTATCCTAATTGATCCTTGGTTAAATGGAAACCCTATGGCACCAATAAAAGTGGAAGATATTAAGAAAGCAGATGCTGTTTTTGTGACACACGATCACGGAGATCATGGTTACGCTGAAGCAGTAGAGATTTGTAAGAACACTGGGGCAACTTTTGTTAGCATTTTTGAATTAGCAAATAAAGCCCAGAGCGAGGGAGTAAAAAATGTCTTAGGTGGTAATATTGGTGGAACAGCTGAAGTTGCAGGAATGAAATTTGTTTTCACTGTAGCTTTACATAGCTCAACTATTGGTCATCCTCTTGGTTTTATTATCATGTTTCCAAATATGACTATTTATCATGCTGGAGATACTGGTATCTTTACTGATATGAAACTACTCGGGGATCTATATGACATTGATCTTGCTTTCTTACCTATTGGTAGCCTATTCACTATGGGTCCAAAAGAAGCTGCGAAAGCACTCCAACTACTTGGCGTTCAAAAAGTGGTTCCTATACATTACAAAACATTTCCAGTTTTAGTTCAAGATCCCAAGGAATTTATTGAAATTGCTGGTCCAATGATAGATGTTTTTGTATTGGAACCTGGCGTATCAAAAGAAATTGGAAGATAGCTTTTTTCCTGTTTCTTATTTTTTTCTTTTCCATTGTCAATAATTGAAGGAATAATTAAAAAGGAGTATATTGGGTAAAATATAGTAACGCTGTTAGTATTATTTGTAACCGCGAGGGATTCCAATGAAGTGCGTTTATCATCCAATGGAAGAATCTGAAAATAGATGTGATATTTGTAACATTCCTATCTGTAAAACTTGTACAACAGAAGCAGAACTAGATAATAGTGGTGCTTGCCATGCTTGTACTCGACAAGGAAAAATAGCTAAATTTTATCAATACTTTAGAATAGCTTCTTGTGGCCTCGGAATTGTTTGGTTAGTTGTTGCGATGCTCATTTTTACCAGTGTACCTTTTCTTACGAGAATTTCTTATGGTATTTATGGTCTCTTAGGTGCTTTTGTGTTTAATTTTCTCGCTGCTTTCATTCTTACACGAATGATGATTTCGGATCTCAAACCACATCAACGTGTTTTTGTTGGTTTGTCCAGATACGCTGTTACTGGAAATAAAATATTCTTCAACCAAGCATTAAGTGCTATGAAAAAAGTTGATGATATGTCCCAATATCAAGATGCTTTGTTTGATCAAATTGTTACATTATTGATTCTTCAGCCGTATGACTTACCTCAAGATTGGGTAACCTATTTAGCTGAACAATTTAAGATCAATGACCAAGAGTTATTGGATGGAATATTAGAATTCGGAACAGATGTTTTTTATGAGAATATCTTTAATCATTACCATTATCAAGCTATAGAACCTTACATTGAAATTTTGAAACGTCAAGAAAGAGATGATCTTTACAGTAAACTTCTTGATGATATTCTCTTGCTATTGAAGGATGTTAATATAAAAGAAGTAAACAAACCCCCCGAATATATTCCAGGTCAACCAGGTCAACAAGCTACAATGAAAAAACAGGATCCAAAAGTTATTCGTAATAAAGCATTACTAACACAACTTACTATGATTGAAGCAGAACTAGGTTCATTTCTCAAGCGAGTTGGTCGTGCAAAGGATTATAAGAAAATTCTTGCTGTAACTGAAAATTTCGAGTTGCCTGCTGTTCCTAAAAGTTCATTTGATGCTGTTAAAGCGCTTGCAAAAGGTCAACAACCACAACAACAACAACAAGCTCAACCATCTCAACAACAAATGGTTACTTCTCCACGAAGTGATTTAATCGCTCCCCCTCCTCTTGAAGAAACGCTTCCAGAAGAAACAGTTCAACTTAGAACTTGTGCAGAATGTGGCGGTTCTTTTCCAAAACATGATTTGTTATCTTATACTTACGAGAAAATTCAGGTTAAAGTATGTTCAAAATGCAATAAATCCCTTGAAGCAGATGACCATCGTCAACCTAAATTACTTGGTAAAATGGAAAAATAACATTATAAATAATAATTCTTGGAAGCAAATTTGCTTTCATTCTTTTCTTTTCTCTATTTTAAAGGTTAAAAAAACAGAAAATCATTTATTAGCTACAATGTAACCAATATTGGGTAAAGAAAATGCGTCCTCCTTGTGAAATAGTAACTCAAAATCTTTTACCACTCATTCGTGGAATGGTTGCTCAAGAATTGATAAATAGCATGACTCAGAAAGAAGTAGCTGAAAAAATGGGTGTGAGTCAACCAACAATAAGCAGTTATCTTAAATCATTAGATACAATTCGTGCTGAAGGTGAGGAGGAATATCTTGAAAGTGATACTGTTAGATTATTAGTAAATGACATCGTTGCTAGTTCTATCGATAATGCTTCCCCAGAAGAAATTATTAGAATGATTTGTGCTAGTTGTGTAAACCTCCGAATAAGTGGTTTAACTTGTAGAAAACATGTGAAAAGTTTTCCGGGATTAACTGCTGGGTGCCAAGGTTGTTTACCCGTTACAGATAAAATTCTGATCGAGAGTAGAAAGAAAGTTATAACTGAATTATTAGAAACGTTATCTGCGATGGAGCGAAATCAAGATTTTGTCAAGATAATGCCTGAGGTACTTCTCAATATTTGCAAATGCTTACCCGACCCAAAGACTATTGATGATATTGCTGCGTTTCCCGGAAGAATAACGAAAATTCGAGGGAAAGCTCGTGCTCTTCTTCCACCTGAATTTGGTGCTTCAAAACACATGGCTCAAATACTCTTGACAATAAATGCTTGTTCTCCTTCTTTCAA
>DAOUWQ010000388.1 GCA_030667035.1 Candidatus Heimdallarchaeota archaeon
AAAGATAAAAACTAAGATAATAGACATTAGCTCTTGTCGAATATAAGAGCTAGTAAATCTTGAATAACATAATCTGGTTTTTCATTTACAAACATCTATTGTCCGTGAGGTCCTGTTAAAACAGCTATTGATACACAACCTGCTTTTTTTCCTGCTTCAATATATGAAGGGCTATCACCAATATAGACGCATTCCGAAGGCAATACTTGAAGTTGTTTGGCTGTTTCTATAAGAATATCTGGCGCAGGTTTATGGTTTTTAACTTCATAACCAGATACAATGACATCAAATAATCCAAGGAGATTATAATGCTCCAATATTTCTACAATGAACTTTTTGAATTTGGTAGAAGCAACACCCATTTTGAAACCTTTTGCTTTAATACCATCAAGTATTTCTTTTGTTTTGGGAAATAGTGGTGTGATTTCCGTATGGTTCTTTGAGTATCTCTCGCGTATTTCTTTTAGATAAACGGTTATATCCTCTTCTGTTAAATCAGGGATTAAAATCTTAAAGACAACTTCTAATGGTTTTCCAAACAGCTCAGTGATTAATTGTCGATCAAATGTGTGTCCTTTTGTTTGCAAGAATTCATGAATCGTTGTTATTATCCCTTCTTGTGAATTTACTAATGTTCCATCTAAATCAAAGAGAAAAGCTTTGAGCTCCGGTCGCAAAGTTAGTATGTCTTCCAAAGTAATTTTTTCATTTATCATTTTCTTTTATCCTCTATCCACTTCACATATTCATGTGACAGAACAGTGTTAATATTTTTCTTGATATCTTCGTTATCAAGAAGTTTCTTGTAAAGTTCTTCAATTTTCAAAATAACATCGTTTTCATTGAAATTCGAAGAATCTTTATTGCTTGAATGTTCAAACTGTATCCACTTCTCAAGATCTATGAATATCATTGTTTCGAGCAGTTTTTGTAAATTAGTTTCGAGTAATTCTTGGAAATACAATTCGTAAATGATAGCTTTAGCAAGTTCATCAAAATATGTGAGCGCCATCTCAATTTCAACATTCAGCTTATTTTTGCTAAGAAAATTCGTGAAATAGTATTGATTTAAAAACAAAAGAATATCTGCTATTTTGTTACAAACATCGAAATCTATTCTCTTTGGTATTGGTATAGGAATAACATATGGTGTATCTAAATGCCTGGCAGTCTCTGTTGTTTCGCTAAAAACTAACTTAGATAGATAGAATGAGGCAAGCTTATGATTTAGTATTAATTGCATTAACTTTAACTTACTCGAGTGCTCATCCTTCAATATGATGTTATTCATGTTACTATCTGAAATAATCCTTCCAAATACATCAACATAAGCAACTAACTGTGTTCCCCTTAAAGCTTTGAATATTATCTTTGGTTTCAATAATTTCTCTAATTCACCGCTTCTATTCTCAGGACAGGAAATATACTTGATATTTTTCAAATAATATCTTTGTATTGATGGACCACCTCGAATGTAGAGATGTTTTCCTTTTTGCAATCTTTTCTCTTCACTTTGATTAAAGTAGATACCTCTGAAAGATTTCCCCTTAAAGAATTGGTCAAACGATTCAGAGCTATCTTTTATCGTTTGAAGTATTTTCCCTTCTAAAGCTGTGATATGCTTGAATATTAGTTTCTTATGTAACTGCATCATTCGTTGTGTATTATATCCTATAAATTGAGGGGCTTTTGATCCAGTAGAGCTTTTTATATTGCTAGCAATATCAATTTGCACTTTGTTATTCTCAATTGCATTCTTGTCTACACTTTTACTTGCAACTATAACTAATGCTTCATATTCTACTCCCTCAAATGCTAAACCAATATCGAATAGATTTTTCACAATGCTTTTTTCTAGAAGAAAATCTCGTATATCACGCCATTTGGAAGTGAACGCTATCTGTTTTGGAACTACAAATCCCATGTATCCATTTTCCTTAAGCAATCGATATGAGCGTTCTAAGAAATATTCCGCAGTATTATTGCTTGATGTGCACCTATATTCTTCAGAGATAATTTGATGTTCTTTTTCGGTAATTTTAGCACCATATGGAGGGTTACCAATTATTATATCAAAACCACCTAAAGAATGAATTTCATTGAAATTACTGTTCCAATGAAACGGTTTTAGTTTTTTAATTTCTATATCCGAAAATTGTTTTTTACTTGATTTCGTTACTATATTGAAAAGCTCACCTTTAATTTCCCCTATGAGGCTATTACCCTCGAGTATATGCTCAATATCAGGCAGAGGATAAATTTCGCTTGATTGAGTATAGCTTGTAATCCCCCAGAGGTGTAACCTCAATTTTGTAATTTCAGTTGCACCTTGTAGCAAATCAACACCATAGAGAGTTTGCTGAATAATTCTTTTTTTTAGATCCACTTTTTCGAATGATTTCCCCATTTTTTTCATTAGAGTACATTTTAGTTTATACAGTTCCTCTGCAACTTTGATGAGAAATGCGCCTGAACCACAAGCAGGATCCAAGATAGTTAGAGAGTCGATAATTTCAAAAGCAGTTTTATAATCACTTGTCCCATTCTCCAGAAAATCAATGAGATTCTTGTAACGATTTCCTAATCTTTCAAAAAGCAATGGATAGAGAGTATGTTTTGTGATATATTGTGTAACTTCATCTCGAGTATAAAATACTCCTCTTTTTTTCCGAGAAGAAACTGACTTAGAAGTTTTCGTCTTTTGTTCTTCCCATTCAACGGTACTTCTTTCGTAAATATAACCAAATATCTCGGGTGTAAGAGAGTTAAAACTAGCGTCATCTTCACTAGTCCATTCAAACGTATTTAGATAAGAGAATATTTCCTGCCAATCACTGGTTTTCAAATCTACTTGTATTTGTCTTTCTTCTTCGGTTTTTATGTACAACTTATTTTGTAAAAATGGGATTTTTATCGTTTGTTCACCAATTTGATAGTACTTCTCCTTTCCGGGGGTTTGCATGAAATCAAAAATCAGATAGAGATGTTTAGCAAAATTCCCTTCTGAGAGTAAAACTTCAAAGAATGTTTTCGCCTCTATTATTTGATTGTTTTTCCATCTTATCACATGCTTG
>DAOUWQ010000422.1 GCA_030667035.1 Candidatus Heimdallarchaeota archaeon
AATACAACAAGTCATATCTATATGATTTTTATGTATAATATAGTGCTTTACTTCTGGAAGATCCGAAAGAGCACTTTTAATTGAAACAGCACCATCACCCTGCATTACTTCTGGATAGCCTATTTTTGGATAAATTTCAAATAATTTGACAGGTTCCATAATCCAATTATGGGAATGGAGGATTGGATAATTTGGGAGATTAAACCAATCAATAGGTGGTTGCATATTTGCTATCATTTTTTTTCGTTCTCGTTTCTTTCTTCGTGCTTTTCGGAAATTTCTTTTCCACGAAGATAACGCCCATCTCCAGGAATACACATTAGTAATTTGTGAATTTGAACCAGCAACGTTAACATATTCGATATCATCCCTAACACCACTATCATGTAATTCTGTAAGAAATTCCGAGTTTGGGGCCATTTGTTTTGTTGCAATAGATTCGACACGACGTTCTTGACTGACGTCCCACAATTTTCTAGCGGTTTTAAATCGATTTAAGAAAAGTTTCGAAGGACTTCGTAATGTTTCCATTGAAGACATAAATGTTCCACCAAATGGTGTACCAAATGTGATAAGTTTCTCAACATCTGTATCCTGTACGGTATCAAGATATCTTTTGGAAATCAACCCACCTCGTGAATGAGCAATAATTATAATTCGTCTTTCACCATAAACAATTCTTATTGTTTTCATGATGTTCTTTAATTCATCTACAGAAAGTTCAATGTCACCAAAAGCTGAACCTTGTGAATATGTTAACCACTCTACTCCCGCTTTATCCATCACAGTTGATGCACCATGAATGATTACTTGGTTTGATAATGTCCAATCAACGGGAATATAGGGAGGTGGAGGAATCGTATGCCAACCAAAATCTCGTGGAGGAGGATCACTTATGTAATCTTTAACCCAACCCATATTACCAACATCTGGATCGAGCCAACAATATTTAGATGCAGCAAAACCATGTATAAAAACAACTAAAATTTCCCCTTCATTACGAGGGTCTGCGGTTGATTCAATATCATTGCGTTTTAGAAGGTCATTTATTTCTTTTTCAGCTTCAGTAATAATTGGAGAGAGAACTTTCGTATAATTTGGTTTTCTTTGAGTGAATACTTTTTGTGTAAGAACATCTCTTTTAGGCACACTTCTACTCTCCATCGAATTCGTTTGTTTAACATTTAATTATATTCATTCTATAAAATACTATTCAATTTAGATGAAAGATTTTCTCTAACATGTTAAATGTAAGATTGCAACGATTTTTGCTTTTTGTTTCAATAATTCATTAATCATTGGTAATGCATTTGGTGTTTTCGCTTCAATTACAATGACTCCGGACTCTTCTAGGAGTTTCTTAGATTCTTTTGGCATAGGTAAAATACCATATTGTCCTTTGCCGATAATCAAAGTTTCAGGTTTCTGATCTAATAAATATTTAAGCTCTTCAGGACCTAAAACTGTATGACCCTTGCTAATTGGTTTTGATAGCTCTTTCTTTCGTTTAGTTATTGTTCCATCAATGTTTAGATAAATGTCATGAGTATACTTTTTTCCGTCAACAATAATAGAACCGAATTTTGTTTTCTCAAAAATCATTGAATCACCATGCACATGACAATCTAGGTTTCAAATTTTAAAAATTATTGGGAAAGAAATATTAACAATTGTTAATATTGGAAGAAAAGTAACATAAAATGATGAGTTGGTAAACTATGTCTGAAAAATGGCGTTTAATTGAATTTGATGGATTACCTGGTGCAGAGTCTCAAACAGTATATCATGCAATTGCAGAAGCAATGGAAAGATATGATGACATTGAGAATACAATAATTATTTGTTGGCCAGAAGATCCGACAGTATGTATTGGATATCATCAAATAATTGAGGAAGAAGTGGACATAGAATATTGTCAGAAAAATGACTTACCAATAGTTCGTAGACCTTTGGGTGGAGGAGCAGTTTATCTGGATAAAGGTCAATTGTTCTATCAAGTTATTGCTAGATTAGATAGTAAAATTATACCAAAAGATGTTGCTGGATTCTATAAAAAAATGCTTCAAGCACCAATTGAAACCTACAAAACAATTGGAATCAATGCTGTTTATGCACCAGTAAATGATATTGTAGCAGATGGCAAAAAGATTTCTGGAAATGGAGCAGCACAAGTTGGTGGAGCTCGAGTTTTAACAGGCAATTTAATTTTTGATTTTAATTTTGAAGAAATGGTTAAGATTCTCAAAGTACCAAATGAGAAATTTAGGGATAAAGTTGCTTCAAGTTTACGTGAAAGGTTAGGAACCATTAAAGGATTTCTTAAGGAAGAACCGGATAGGCAGGAAGTCAAACAAATCCTCATTGAGAATTTTGAGAAGGTTCTTGGAGTGAAATTTAGAAGAGAAACAAAATTCTTACCAAAAGAACAAGAGATTAATGAAGAGCTTCTCAAACTTTACAAAGAGGATGAATGGTTGAACATTCCTATACTCAGGCGCACTGATTTGATGTCAAAACGAAAAGTAAAAATTTCAAGCTCAACTCAAATTTATGAGTCAGTTTACAAAGCTCCAGGTGGACTTATTCGCATCTTCATGGAAATTGTTGATAACTTTTTCAAAGACATTATTATTAGCGGTGATTTTTCAGCAAATCCAATGAATACTCCAGAAATTCTTGAAAATGCCCTCATTGGTAAGCTTGTTCATCCAAAACACATCGAAGGGGCTATTTCAATTGCTTATCAAGAACATCAATTAGATATTCCTGGTGTAACCACTGATGATTTCGTAAAGGCGATTGAACTTTCAGTCAAAGATCTATTTTAGAGCATTTTTGCTGATAGAGAAAGCAATAAAAAGTACGG
>DAOUWQ010000300.1 GCA_030667035.1 Candidatus Heimdallarchaeota archaeon
AAATGGAAGGAATCCAGGAAGAAGTAAGTCCAATAGTAGAAATTCAAGAGGCCTAAAAATGAACGAACAAATTAACACAAAAGAACGATTATTAGAAATCTTATCAAATTTTAAGAAACGAACAGGAGTTTGGAATTCATTACTTGTTACTGAGGATGGATTAGTAATAGCTTCAGACGATATTTCTCAAATAATGGGAAACTTAGAGTCTATGGGTTATTATCAAAATATTGGAGCTGTTTCAGCAGGAGCGTTATCAATGGCTGAACAATCAGTCAAACTAATCGACACAAACAAAGAATTAAAACAGTTAATAATCCACGCAGGAAGTTCTGATTCATTATACTTGGAAAGTTTTTCAATAATACTAACATTGGTTCACGATAACATTATTTTACTTGTTATTTATCCATCAGTACTAAGTATTGGAATGATCCTTTATGAAATTGAAAATGTTAACAAGGAAATTAAACAGTATATGGTGGAAGGTGAACACATACTTCACGAGGAGAGTGTACTATAGAAATGGCATTTTTACGAAGACAAAAATCGAAAGCAGAAGTTCTGATGAACTTATTAAAAAATCTCTCTGAAGAAGGACAATTTGATTTAGTAATATTAGCAGATAAAAGTGGATTGACTGTTTCATCTTATACGTCAAAAAATTTCACTGCAAAATTCTTCTCTGCATTAAGTTCCATTATATATTCATCAGCGCAAAGATATAGTAAAGATCTTCATATGGGGAAATTAAATTTCTTACTGATAAACACAGATTATGGAGAATTTATTCTCTTACCTGTTGAAATAGAAAATTATTCCAAGGAATTTATCCTCGCTACATTAATTACTCATGAAGAAATTCAAAATATTAATCACGAGGAACGGTCTTTATATAAAGACTTGATTAAGAAAGTAAATGAATATAGTTGGGGTCAAATTCGAATTAAGAAAGCAATGAATAGTATCTTTTCACCAAATAGTTCAATTGAACGTTTAGGAAAAGCTTCGGAAACCGTTAAATTAGTTTTCTCTAAATAACACTCCAATACATTAATCATTCTGCAATGTTAAGTTTGGTTGGGCAGTCTCCAATCCAATCAAACTTACATTCTATTTTAATATTAACCTAATTTTACTTCAAATCAAATCCTTCTTTTCTCAAATTTACAGTCATTTCATATTTAATAAAAAAAATGATATACACAAAAATCTAGAAATGTCCTGGATAGTTGGGGTTAAGATACAAACTTTTACCTTTAGTCACATCTGCAAGTTTTAACCGTCTAATATATCTCACTGCTGCCCAGATGCCAAAAATGCTCGCTAAAGGATTAACCGAAATGGCGATAAGGAAATTATTTGGTTTCAAGTAGGTTTTGATAAACATTACATCGACTAGAATATTATTAAAACGCAAAATACCGAGAAGACCAAGTGGGATACCTATCAATGTACCAAGTAGAGCAATTGTTAGTATATGGGTACCAATGATTTTGTAAAGTGTCCAATTCCCCGAACCAAGAATTCTAAGCGTAACAAATTCTGATTCTCTTTCCCTTACCATTCTTCTAACCATATTGAACGAGAAAATACCGAGTAGTATTAGCCTAAATCCGGATGTTAAGTTAACAACAACCACTATTGCACTTATCAATTTATGAAAGGAATCATAGGTTTCAGATTTTACCAAATAGAAAGAAACGGGCAAATCGCTCGAGAGAATTTCCTCTTTTCCTTTATTGATATCTGTTACTTTAACTAAAGCACCTGTAGCTAACTCTTCAAGATCAAAGAGCTGTTGAGCGATGGTATAATGTACAATAACCTCCTGATCCATGAGTTCTTCTAGGATATCATCAACAAATAGAACCTTATCTCCAACTTTAATTTGACTCCCTACCTCAATTGCAAGCTCTTTGGCAAGAATGGAACCAAGATAAACATTCGGTTGACTCAAATTTCCTTTCGTTATTTCTTTTCCATTTTTAGTGTTAAAATCGCGTAATTCATCTAACGGATTAAAACCATACAGCTGAGCTGTTAAGGATTTATTACTCGTAGGAATAATTATTTGAATGAATTTATTTATGAAGGCTTCTGCTTTTGTCACATACTCTAATTCCTCAAGCTGAGAAATTAGCTGTGTATCATTTATTGGATTAGCCATATAAACAGAGATATCTTGTTTTTCAATATCAGAGTAGTAAAAATCTAACTGACCCAAATAAGAATTAGCGAATCCAATAGAAGAAAAGGCAGTAAACATTGATATTCCAAAGATGATTAATATCCAAAGTCCTTTGAGCTTATATTTGTTCAAACTACGCATTGATATACGAACAGAGGTTTGTAGTCTGCGCAGAATTTTTACGAAAGTCCTCTCGAAAAAGGATTTTTTAGAGTAGTGTTTTAATTCATAGGGTGAAGCTATAGATTCTCTTAAAGTGATACTCGCTTTTTGTAATGCTGTCAAAAAGCTAACAAGAAAAGTTAGCACTAATCCCACTGCTGCTGATAAAATAAAGTAGGGAAAAGAACCACTGAGATTTTTCTGCTCCACAGGTATTTCTAATACTCCAAGTATGCTTTGCTCCAAAATTTCTGCCACAGCAAAAGTAAATCCTAATCCAAGTATCGAAGCAATTGCCCATAAAACAATGCTATAGCTACCATAATGAAAAGCAATCCTCCATTTGGTTCCTCCTAAAGAACTAATTACACCAATATTGTTTCTTTGTTCTTCAATGAACCTATTAGTGGTATTCCAAAGAATGTACACTGCAACAACTAATACTGTAAATCCAAAGCTAAGACCCATATCATTCATAAATTTGAGGTCTTGATATTTCATAAAGTTATCAGGATTTTCAGAAAATTTGGTTATTGCAATTGCTTTTCCGTCATTATGAAAATAGGCCGTCATATCTTGAATGGTGGTATCAAGTTGAATCTCTTCTGAAACTCGAACAAGTAATTCATTAAAACTATCAGTCACATTGAATATTGTTTGAGCTTTGAAAATGGGTATCCAAACAACTCCAAGATTTTCCCAATCAGGAAGCAGTGTAAGTCGGTTTGTGACGTAAGTGTATTCTGGAGACCAAACAATAGCTCTAACAGTAAATTCGTCATAATCTATTCCATTAAAAATCTCAAGAGTGTCATTTACTTCTAAATCTTTTGCTTGTGCGAAACGAGATTCTACCAGAACTTCATTGAGATCAATGCCCGAGAAATATTCACCTTTGCTAATATATAGATCATTCACTCGTGGTCTTCGGTCATCTTCTATACCATGAACATATGTTGTGAAATACTCTTCTTGGATCTTTAAGGCAGTGGGTTGCCAAATTCTATAATCATAACTTTCAATATTTGAGATTTCATCAGTGAGGTCATTTAAAATAGAAGTTGATTCATAACCATCAAAATTAACGCGAAAATCACCAAACTTTGCTTCTTCTTCACTATATGTGTAGGAAGCTTCGATGTCTTTGTAAGCAAAAACTAATCCTGAATAGATTGCGATAGAAAGGCTAAGTGTAAGAATTATGAACAAACTTCGTAATTTCGTGTGGCGTAATTCCCGTAAAAGTTTGCGAATAAGTATGACCATAGTATTAACCTTCCTCTTGCTCTACCTTTGCTTAACTCCTTCCTTTTCTACTAGCTTTTTGAAAATCTGTCC
>DAOUWQ010000052.1 GCA_030667035.1 Candidatus Heimdallarchaeota archaeon
GAACATCGAAAGACCCTCTTGAGACCTTATAACCCCTATTGTAAGGTCTCACCCTCTTCTCTTTAAAGAAGAGAAAAAAAAAGAACAGCTGTTGAAAGAATCCAATGATTCTCCCAACAATGATTTAATTATTAGATTTTTTATAGGTAAAAGCTCTCTATGATATCTCCATCAAATTCTTGTGGAAGGTCTTTTCTGGCGTATGGGTAAATGGATACTGCGTAATCGAAGATATCTTCCATTGAAACGCTATAGCTACCTTCATAGTATTCTTGCCAAGCAATTTCTAAGAAGAAGTATGTCCATGCACCATTTAATCCGGGTGGATAGTCATAACCATATCCTCTGTCAGTACAAGTTACTGCCATGTAGCCATTAGCGCTATTGGCATTACTCATTACTCCATTCATACCACCTGCATTGCAATGGTCTAAGAATATGAACCATTTGCAAATTGCGCCATCAAAAACAGATTGTAATTCAACATCGAAGATGTATCCATCTTCATCATTTTCGCCAACACCACAATCCCACAGACACAAGAATGAGTCTCTTACTCTACCTCTTGTAGCTCCACCATGTCCACTTGTTGCAAAAACAACAATATCGTCTTCGTCAGCAATACTTAGATAATTGGCTAGTGCGTTATAGACATTTGTTTCAGTAGCTAATCCATCAAATTGTGGATAAGTATTAGTGTGATCACCTAGAACTGTACATACGTAACCGCTTGGTGCTAATTGATTATACCAATCTGTTGCGTCTTCATCACAGTAAGATAAATCGCTTATTGCGCTATAATCTGAAATTCCAACGATAACAGCATACTTGTTTACAATCCCATCTGCAGCTGAAACATTAGCTGTTAATGGAATAACAGCAGAGATAATGAATACTGAAATGAGAACTATACCGATAGTCATTTTTTTCTTCATTTTTACCAACTCGATTAAAATCACTGAATAGAGTGATATTTGGATATATTAAAGAAGATATATAAACTTTTTTTAAAAAAACCGTATTTTTGTTACTTATGATAATATTTATTTACGGAGATTTTTTAAGATAACTATATTAATTACTTTAAAATAATCTAAACTAGATTTTTGTCAGTAAAGAGGACTGGATAATGAAAAAAACAAATAAAAATTTCCTTAAAATAACAATTCTATTATTGTTCACACTTATTATCGTCCCCGCAATAGTACTTCAAACACATGCATACGACACCCGAATTCCTGATGTTTACAATATGAGTTTCATCCATGCAGAATATTTAGACGCCGACGAAGACGGTTCTGAAGATGACACCAGATTTTTGGTTGAAGTATATTTCAACCCATTATACTTTGATGGTTCACTAATTCGATTGGATTGTTATTTCGAAATCATCTTACCTTCAGGCATTACTTTTGCATACAGAGGATTTATCAAACTAGCATCTGATTCTTGTATTATTCAATTTGATGTATATAATACAGTTACTGAGCCAGGTTGGTATACTATTAACTTTGATTCAAGTGTAAAAATCCAAATGATAAAGTACACTTGTTTTTGCACAACAATTTTTGATCCCCCCACAGAAGCACCTGGCGGTGGAGGCCCAACTATAGATTTCTAATCAATAGCGAATTAAATGAGGACAGTAGAAAAATTATGACCATTGAAGAGAGAGATTTACCCTTATTGATTTCATTACAAGAAAATCCGCTCGCTCCTGCGTCCAAATTAGCGCAAGCTGTTAATCTCTCGGTTCCTACGGTCATAAACAGATTAGAACTATTAAGAGAAGATAAAGTATATTATAAAGTTTCAGCAGATCTGCTTCTTGATACTTTGGAATTAGAAATTGTTGACATTCTTATCGAAATTGAGTCATTAGATAAATTGACTTATTTTGAGCAAAAGATTTGTTACAAACACCCATATACTCTTTTCCGTATTCGATGTTTCGGCAATTTCTTTGGTTTATATACTCAATTTCGCATTCCAATAAAATCTAAAGAATGGTTAGTAGAGTTCCTTGAGTATCTGAAAAAGAATAAAACAATTCAAGATTTTACTATAATAAATGTTTTGAAGGACAGCAAGCCGATTTATACAACCACTAATTTAGCAAATTGGGAACCAAATTTAATGCGATGGAATTTTAATTGGGAAAATTGGTTTAGCAAATTAGACACCAATAATGCAACTCGCCTCAAAAGTAAGAAAGAAAATTCTCTACTAAACAAAATAGATAATCTTGATATTGCTCTGTTACAAGAACTTACGATTAGTGCAAGGAGAAAAAATACTGAAATTATGGAATCTCTGAAATTGGATAAAAATATCGTTGGTCTACCACAAAAAATCAGTCGAAAGCTTCAATTTCTAACAAAAAAGGCTATTGCACAGTTTAGAGTTTCACTTCAATGGGAAACGTTCGAAATTTTCAATTCGTTTCTAATGAGCTGCGATTGTGAGAAAAAAACTAGTTATAAATTACAAAACCATCTTTCTAATAATCCGATTCCATTTGAATCCACCTTTAAATTAACTGAAAAAGGATTTTTATGGTATGTTAGATGCCCAGCGTCTCATTTCTCAAATATATCTGAAATTATCTGGCGTCTTTGTAAAAAAGTGGATTTCTTTTATCTGGATTATAAAAGTGCAATATACTATGGATTATGGAAAGGAGCCTTTGATCATTCAAATCACAATTGGTCTATTGATTTGATGAAAAAAGAAAAAGTATTAGAAGAGTGAATTTCACTCTCTATTTTTCTCAGTTTAAAATTTAGCTCATTAAAATTTTAGTTGTTATGAAAACAGCATTTTCTGCATCTTTATGTGAGGGTCGGTAATTTTCATGTTCGATTCTATTTAGTATAATATTGACGAACTTGAAATCCTTTAGAGCTTCTATTCCCTTAGCAGATCCTTTTTCGATAAGCATACCAAGTGTTAATTGTTCATCAAACATACCCATTCTTACTCTTAATTCAGCCTCTACGCTATGAGCACATTCTTTTATGCAGTCCCGGTAGTTTCCTTCATCAAGTAATAATTCATAAGTGGTTTTTGACGGGAGATCTATTTTTTCCTCAGGAGGAGGAGTTTTTGGTTCACTTGGTTTGGGAGGAGGGGGTATGTCAGCAGCTTTCTTTGGTTTATCTTGAGAATCATCTTCACCTCTCATCATTTTAGCAGTCATATCATCGGGAGGAGGAGGTAACGTTTTTTCTTTTGGAGGGGGTGGTGGAGTTTTGTCTTTGGGGGGAGGAGGTAATGGCGTATGTTTTTTATCGGCAGGAGGGGGAGGTAGAGGAGGTTTATCCTTTGGTGGTACAGGTTTGCTACCGGTCTTAGGTGTGCTTGGTAAATCCTTAACTAAATCGATATCATCAGGAGGACCTGAAACGAGCGTTCTAATCTCTTTCGCGCGTTTAATATACTCCTTCGCTTTTTGATAATAACTATCACGTATTTTTTTTGTTTTTTCAATGGCGATTAATTGGTTCAAGAGTTCAGCCGCTTGCAAGAACAATTCAAAAGCAGCAGTTAAATTTCCATTTCGTTCAGCTTGTATTGCTTTATTAGCTGTTTTTTTAACACGATCAAAAATGTATTTTGTACTGGACATTATTTAGTTCACCTTGTTAACACTATTAATTTCATAATCAATAACAACATTTACTGATTTGAAGGTTTTTAATTAAATTACTACTTTTATAAGGTATTTTTACCTATATTTAGTATTACAATCAATTGCTATCTTTCAAAGAATTTAAATAGCTGATATCTTCATTTCGATTCAATGGTGTTTCATAATGGCTCTTAGACAAAGTGTAAATAAACGCAAAGGCAAATGGGGCCGAACAAAGGAATTCGAATCCATTGAGCGTGCACTCATCATTGATGAGGCCCTCAGAGATAAAATGATGAAAGAAATTCCTAAACAAAGAGTAATTACCCCCACTTCAGTTTGCCAAAGATATCAAGTCAGAATGCATGTAGCAAACAGCATTATCAAAGAATTAATTTCTTCTGGTAATATCGTTTTCCATGAAAAAACTTCTTACACTATCGTTTACAAGCCAGTTCAAGCATAATTCAATATGTTTGACTGGGTTCTATCGTTAGTTAAGTAATTTATTTTAGAGTAGTTTTATCTGTAAAAATTATTTCCACATTCTTTAGTTTTCCATTTTCCCTTAACAGGTATCCCTTAGGTTTAGTTGGTTCAGAAGTACTACTAATCAACCATACACTTGGATTTACTTCCATAAATCTTTTGTCGGTTCCAGAGGGAAATGGTGGTGCAGGATGGGTGTGAAATATTCCAACTACTTCCATATCGCTTTCATCAATTTTAGTATAAATTTCGAGTAAAATCAAAGGATCAACAGTAAATGAAACAGTTGATTTGTCAATATTTTCGGGAGTAAAAACTTTCTCTGCAAGAGCTTGTTTATCTTTAATTGTTCCTGCAATAATTGATACTGATTCATAAGGGGCAGTATTTTTTGCATGTTTGACCATTTTTTCAAATAGTTTTTCCGGGATAACAATACTATCAATATCAATCATATATTATAATGAAATTCATACCGTAATAATTTTTTTATAAGCAAAAATGAAGAACATTCAATCGAAATTACGTAAGTAAGAAAAAACATTAAAAAGGATATTTGGTTCCCAATCACTAGTAATCTCGCTTTTTGCGGGGGTAGCCCAGCTAGGTCAAAGGCGCAGGGCTTAGGACCCTGTCTCGTAGGAGTACACGCGTTCGAATCGCGTCCCCCGCACCAATTCTTGACGTCTATAATAAGATATTAATAATCTGTTGAAAACTAGATTAGTGTAACTCATAAACACTATTAATTTAACTGGGTGAATTACTTTGGGTAAAACGATTTTACAAACTACTGATTTGGTCAAAATTTTCGCCGAAGGAACTCCATTAGAGGTTCACGCATTGCGTGGTGTTAATTTAGCAATCGGGCAGGGTGAAATTGTAGCTATTATGGGACCATCTGGATGTGGAAAAACTACTTTGCTAAATATGATTGGTGGTTTAGATAAACCTACTTCCGGCAAGGTAATCATCAATAATCAAGAAATCACGAATTATTCAGATAAAGATATCACTGATTTTAGAAAGAAGAACCTTAGTTTTATTTTCCAATTCTTCAATCTTTTCGAAGTTTTAACCGCAGTTGAGAATGTTTCTTTACCACTTCTACTTAGAGGAGAACCAACCGCTGAGGCCCAAGAAAAAGCCAAAGTTATTTTACGAGAAGTAGGAATTGGTAGTCGATTGTATAATAGACCTAATGAAATGTCAGGTGGTCAGCGCCAAAGAGTAGCTATTGCTCGTTCACTAATCACCAATCCCAAAATCGTTTTGGCTGATGAGCCAACTGGTGATTTATCCAGCGTAATCTCTAAAGATATTATGAAACTATTTAGAAGATTAAATGAAGATCTTGGTCAAACATTTGTTCTAGTTACTCATTCTGAATTAATCGGTTCTCTCTGTGATAGAATCATAAAGATGCATGATGGATTGATTATTTGATGTACGAACATGTTTTTTTCTTTCAAACCATCTGAAAATGAGAAACAATTTTAAGTTTTAAAATTGAAGTAGAAGGTATGTCAGATATTGAAAAAGGTTCTGAAGAAGCAGAACTCGAATTGGAACTTGCTCCAAAAGATGAAGAAAACGAAATTGAAATCGAATCATAAACATCTTTTTGGAATGTTTTCAAATGGTCAATGTATGATTTAGCAAATACTATTTATTCGATGGTCATTGTTTCGCTTATTATTAACCAATATGTTCTAATAATTGGGCAAACTGAACTTGGATTATCTTACACTCAATCAGATGCTATTTTTAACATTGTTTCAGCTGTCATGCAAATTATAGTAGCTATTGGTATGCCTATTATGGGTGCTTTGTCAGATAATGCTGGAAAAAGAAAACCATTTATACTTGTCTTAACTGGAGTGATTTTGCTTTTTGCAAGTCTACTTGGTGTTTATCACAGTTTAGCTATGGTATTAGTCTTTTATGTAATAGCTAATATCGCATATCAGTGGAGTCTTGCATTCTATGATTCCATGTTAGCATTTATAGCCAATCCTAAAGACGTAGGGAAAGTTGGTGGATTTGGTGTTGCTTTTGGCTATTTTGGTACTTTAATTGGTATGGGCGTTATGTTAGTTTTACAAGATGTATTAGGATGGGGTGCACCGGTTAGTAGTGCGGATACTATTGCTGAGCTCTCGTATGGGTATTATGGTAATCCTTGGACTCCTGTAATTACTATGGCTTTGTTTGCGGTGTGTGCTATTCCATTCATTTTTGTTAAAGAAAAACAAAAACCTGGAAAGATGGCTGCTGCTGGCGTTCTTATTAAACAATCCCTCAAACAAGTTGGTCAAACATTCAAAGAAATTAGAAAGCATAAAGAGATGTTTAAGTTCATCATAGGCTATTTCTTAGTTGTTGATGTTGCCAATATTATTGTAGTAAAGATGTTTCTTATAGTTAGAGATGGTCTATTAATGGATCAAACTTTTAGTATGATTTTCATCATCATATCGACTGTTTCTGCTGTAGTATTTACTTACTTTATTGGTATGATCGCTACTAAATATGGAGGAAAAATTGCCTTCTTTGTTGTAGGTGGCCTTTGGGCAATCGCAATTATTCTTGGTGTCATACTAGTATTCTGGGGTGCTCCAATAATTGTTGGTCCCAATTTCGCATTCGTTGTAGTTCTAATAATGGGTATTGTTGCAGGACCCGCATTAGGTGGTACTTGGGTTGCGCAAAGAGCAATGGTAGTTGAATTAGCTCCTAAAGAGAAATTTGGAGAGTACTTTGGTTTTTCAAAACTAAGTGGCAAACTTTCTGCCTCCTTAGGACCATTAATATGGACTGGAGTCTTTCTTCTCTATGAATTATTAGCTACTCAATTCTTTGGGGAGCATAATTACTATCTCTACAAAGCTTATGGATATGCAATGCTTACTGTAGGAATTATCATGGGCGTTGGATTACTAATAATTAGTTTTGTCAAACCAGAACGTAAACTAATAATTGAAGGCCAATCACTTGAAGAAAGTGAACCTGCGAAATAAATCAATATTTAATGAAATTTCCTGAAGGAAATTTCTATTCTTATTTTTTCTTAGAGAAAGATTTTTACTTGTTTTAATTAAAATACAATGAAGGTGTATAAAGGAAATGTCAGAGAACAAACTAGTTGCAAAAGGACCTGTTCTTGATCGCATTAAAGAAGAGACAAATGGTTTGAATATTACTAATGAAATCAAAGCACAGATTATGGATTATTTTGAATCGCTATTATCCCAAGAGATTAAAAAAGTGTCTTCCTTAGCTATTGATGTTACGGGTTTACAAGGTAAAAGAACAATTCAAGAAAAGGATTGGTTATTTATTCGAAAAATACTCGAGACTAAATAAGTGCGTAAGAAATATAGCATTTAATCTATTACTCGAGTTTCAACTTCTTTTGTACTCTTTTTAATATCAAAACGTTCTTCCCTAAATGAAGAGACCTGATCGATCAAGTTAGAGAGAATTTCAGATAATCGTTTATCTGTAGAATTTTCAAAAATAGAATTTAATATATCTAAATAAGAGACAAAATCTTCATAAGTTTTTGATTCGAGAAATTTACCACGAAGTTCGATCAAATCTCTCATTAAATCTTTTTGATTAAATCTAGCGACAACTATAGATCTATC
>DAOUWQ010000424.1 GCA_030667035.1 Candidatus Heimdallarchaeota archaeon
CATCAAAGGTATGATTTTGAAATTGTAAAAGATCGTTAAGTTTTTTCGTATCGTAATAGCAACAATGAAATGGATCATTTCCAAAAGCTTCATCTGGCAACATTTCAATGCCCATTAATGGGAGCATTCTTTCTAAGTAGTTTTTATAGTAGAACTGGCACTTTGCTCCTCCACCTAAATTGAAGATTTTTCCCCACACTTTCTTGGCTTCAATTGCATTTACTAAAGCTAAACCGGTATCTTCCGTGTGAGTAAATTCTATTGGAGTGTCTAAAGGCATCCTAAACATTAAGGGTGTAAGTTTGATTTTCTGCGAATTTGGAATATAACTTAATCTGAAAATCGTATACTCCACTCCTGATTCCTTAATGTATTTCTCTGCGTTCAATTTTGTTACAGCATAATGATCTCCTGGGCTTGGATTGGGTTCTAAATCTTCTTTGACAATTGGCGAGTCCTTATTCCGAACATCACCATAAATTGCTACAGAAGATGTATAGATCAATCTAGGAGGATTCTTTTGTGCTTTAATAGCATCAACAACATTTTTTGTTCCGCCAAAATTAACTTGCATTGTATACTCGTTGTTTCGATTCGCTTTTGGAGGAATTATCGCAGCAACATGCATAACTAAGTCTTGACCTTGAACGGCTTTCTCAACAGCTTTTTTATTTCTGATATCTGACCAAATGATTCTGAGATTACTTTTCTTGAAGCGCCTTGCAGTTTGTCGCGTTTCAAAAGTGCTTTTATCAAAACAAGTTATTTCATATTCTCTTTCTAGAAGGTACTTTAATGTGCTTGCACCAACATTCCCAAATGCACCTGTTAGCAGAACTTTCATTTTTATTAAATCCGTATAGTTGTAATAGTTGGAATAGATATGATGGATTTATTGAACGAATACTGATTTTTAATATTATCGCTTTTTTCTAACTAAATTTGATTACTAATTGTATCAGCGATTAATTACGAGAAATAAATTCGTGTAACAAAATTAAAAAGTTTATTTTCTTAAAAAGAATGTTTAATACATACCAAAATAAGAGAAATTAGGGGGATTATTATGACAAATAACAAAATTAGATTTTTGGACGTAACAAATAGAGATGGTGTGCAAACTAGTAGATTGGGTTTGTCAAAATTACAAAAAACAATGATAAACATGCTCTTGAATAAAGTAGGCGTTTATCAATCCGAATTTGGTTTTCCAACTACTAGACACGAAACTCACTATCTAAATGCAAATATTGAGCTCGCTAAATTAGGTGTGCTTTCACCTATTATACTTGAAGGATGGATAAGAGCGATAAAAGATGATGTTCTTTTAGCTACAGAATTGACTGATGTGGAACATCTTAGCCTTTCAATTTCTACTTCAAAACAAATGACTGAAGGTAAATTCCGAGGAAGAGTAACTCGAGATGGAATTATCGATATGATGGTAGAAGCTGTTGAAACAGCAAAAGAGAAAGGAATCAAAACTATAGGTGTTAATGCTGAAGATTCTTCTCGAACAGATATGGAATATTTGCTTCAATTTGCTCAAGCTGCAAAAGAAGCAGGTGCAACACGAATAAGATATTGTGATACATTGGGATATGAATCTCCTGCTCGAATTCGAAAACGATGTCAAACTCTTGCTGAAGAAATACAGCTGCCTATTGAGATGCATTGTCATAATGACCTTGGAATGGCTGTAGCAAATTCAATAGAAGGAGCACTTGGTATAATAGATGGCGGACAAGATGCTTATATCAATACAACAGTGAATGGTATGGGCGAACGCGCTGGAAATGCAGATTTAGTTTCATGCATTCTCGGGGTTATATATGCTGCAGAAACCGAAGATAGAGATGTTTTAGATCCTACAATTAAATTAGATCAAACCTGGAAAATTGCAAAATATGCTGCCTATGCTTTTGATGTTCCATTACCAATAAATCAACCAGGAGTTGGGGCTAATGCTTTTGCACATGAATCCGGAATACATGCTGATGGTGCTTTAAAAGATCGAAAGAATTATGAGCTCTATGATTTTGAAATTCTAGGACGAGGTGAACCTGAAGTTGTTGAAACCGGTAGAAGTATTACAACAGGTGAATACAGTGGAATCAAAGGTTTCCTACATGTAACTGGTAAATTTGATGTTGAATTTAAAGACGATGAAGATGCAAGACTTAAGCTTGATTTAGCAAGATTTGCAAATGTGGATACACAAAAACCTCTAACCGAATTTGAATTACTATTCATTTTTAATTATCCAGAAATTGCGAGAAAGTTATTGACCAAAACACCGTAGTCTTTCTCTCGTTACTTTGATGAAAAAAACTCATTAATCAATTATGTAAAAATATTTGACTAAATGTGAGTTAACCTCTATCAAAGTACTATTTATACTTAAATTGAGAGAAATACCCTCATTCAAAATATTTTTGAAATGGAAAATTATATTCTTCTTCAGAGAGCGAGTAATTTAAACGAGTTTCACAGGTGTTTCATTGATGGCTAAAATAATGATTGTTGAAGATTTATCAATAATGCAAGAGATACTTAAAGAGGTTTTAGCCCTTAATGGTCACAAAGTTATTTTCCAAGCAAATAATGGTCAAGAAGCTGTTGATTATTATTCGAATGAAAACAATGAGCGACCTGACCTAGTTCTAATGGATCATCGAATGCCCGGAAAAGATGGTATAACAACTATGCAAGAAATTTTCGAAATTGATGATACTTCAAACATTGTATTTGTAAGTGCTGACCCCACTGCTCGTAGAAAAGCTTTAGCAATGGGTGCGGTTTATTATATAATAAAACCGATTTCAGTTAAAATTTTCCTTGAAGTTGTGGATAAATTTACACAA
>DAOUWQ010000173.1 GCA_030667035.1 Candidatus Heimdallarchaeota archaeon
AGTAAAAGTGTCCGCATGTTTTCTTTCAAAGAAGTGCCTATATTCCGCATTTTCGTGGAATTTTGCCATTTATCCATCCTAACATACCTTATTTCGTCCCTTTATGAAAGAAATAGCGATTTATTATCTAAACTTGATATTCACTTATGTATTAGAAATTTGAATATATATACTTATATAGTTTTTACAGCCAAATTAATTTTAGTTTGTTTCTTGTTTCAATTTGGAGAGTAACACAAGAATACAAATAATCTTGATATTTATCTATTGTTGGTTGTTCAATTTGATTGAAGAAAATTCAGATATAATAGAAAGTCCTGCTTTTAAGGAATATCAAACCGGTACAAGAACAAAGATTAAAGCACCTTGGGGGTGGATCATAATTGTTGGTATTATTACAGCAATTGTTTCATTATTAACAAATGTCTTTGCTTCTTCTGTTTTAGGGAATCCCATGGCACTAAATTTTATTATTGGTCTATATGGCATACCTGCAGGATTCGTTATTGCACTTAGAAATAAAACGCTTAGTTTTCTGGTTTCTTTCAGATATTCCAGCTACAGCGCAATAATTTTCTCTTTGTTCTTCTTCATAGCAGGAGTAATACTTGTGGTGACAGAAGCTGCAACAGTTGGGCAATTTTTCGAGGGTGCAGGTGGATTTTTCCTTTCTTGTTTGATAATTTGTCTTTATAATTGTTTTTCATTTGGTTTGGGAGCTCTATTTGGAACCATTGCTGCAGGAATTAAAGATGATAGAAGTTAGTTTAACCTTCTCTTCTATTTTCTCTATCCATTTTTGTTCTACTTTAGCGATAAAATTAAGAACAATTATTAGTACTGCTTTATTGTAAAACTGAAATTTATTTAGGAAGTGTAATATTTGTCCCCCAAGAGAAAGGAAGAAAAACGCTATCGAAAAAAACGGTTAGGTCAATGGTTTAAAGCTGGAAGGATTTTTATAATTCTTGGAGCAGTTATCATTATTGTTGCAGCAATTTTAGACTTAGTTGATGTTGGTTTTGCCCCTGAAGCATGGGAATCATATACCTTCGGTTTTTTAGGCATACCAATTTTGAGCTTTATTATTGCAATTGTATGTGGAGTAGTTTTGCTCTGGTTTGGTATTGATAATAGATTTGCTTATAGTTTGAATCTAATTCTTTTTGCAATCATCATTATTGTGATAGCAATTCTATCAGGTAGTGTTGGAGGATTAATTTGTATTATTGGAGCAATTCTGATCTTCTTTGAGGTTGCTTCAAGAAATTAAGCTAAATTAAACGATTTATTTAACTCATTCAGTTTAAAAGGAAGAAAATCATGTCCCCTAAAAAAACCAAACAAAAATTATCTCGAGGTACAAAAGAGAATATTACTCAAATTATTGATGAACTCTCGATCATTATCGGAAGAAGGAATTGGCCAAAAGAAGATGCTAGGGAAGCAATTACGGCCTCACTTCAAGATACTGATACCCACATTGCAGCTGTTTCACTCAATGTTCCAGAGGTAGATTTAATTTGGGATTCAATGGGTGCAAAAGCAGCATTAACTAAAATAAGGAAAAAGAGACAATGGGTAATTCGTTCTTTGTTTGGCACAGCAATTTTTGGTTCATTACTAGTTGTTATTGGAACAATAGCAGCCATCATATTAATGGATCATTGGGCTAAGTGGTTAATTTTGGGAGGAGCAGCTGTTATCTTGTTACTAGGTTCAGCAAGTTTTCCAAAAATGGCCATTATTCCATACATAATAAATTATGACAAACTCATACCAATTAAATTTCAAAGTGAATGCAAAAAAATTGATGAATTTGTCGCGGAATTACTGAAATATATCAAGTGAAAGTTCTTTTTTCATTAATTACCTTAATAGAAAGTTTTTTTCAATCGAACGGTTAATTATTGGTATAGATTACTTTCTAGTAAATAATAATCTAATTTCCGGAGGAAATTCAATGGTATCTGTTGGAGTAATTAAAGTAAAATGTGATGCTTGTAATGAAGTTATTACAGGTAAATATATTCACTTCTCTGACGGTTCAACCTTTTGCAATGATTGCTTCAAATTCCTTCCAAAATGCACTAGCTGTAAGAAACCAATAATTGGTGGGTCTGATGAATCGATTGACGGTTTGTGTTCAACTTGTTATAATAGATCACCAAAGTGCGATACTTGCGGGAAAGCAGTCATTGGGAGCTATACCCGATTTATTGATAAAACAATTGCTTGTGATAATTGCATGAGTAAATATCTAAAGTGTGAGCGGTGTGGCCAACCTGTTATAAAATATACAAAAATTCGTGGAAAAGTTCTTTGTAAACAATGTTTAACACAAGCTCCTCGATGCAGTGTTTGTAATAATCCCATCGTTGGAACTTATTGGGTATTTGATAATGAAGTTGTTTGTGATTATTGTTACAAAATTTATGAAAGATGCAATTTGTGTGGGATGCCAAGTCAATTTCTTTTCACGGTCCATGATAAAAAAATATGCTATTCATGCCAAGAAAAAGCTCAAAGATGTACGTCTTGTGGTTTGCCAATTGTTGGAAAGTATTTCTCCTATAAATATCAAAGTGGTACTTATTGTGAGTTCTGCGAGAAGCTTGCTCCGCACTGTGATTCATGTGGACGCCCAGTAGGACTTCAATATATTCAAATTTCGGATGGAAGAAAAATCTGCGTTGAGTGTCAAAGAAGTTCTATTTCTTCTGAAAAACAACTTGCAGCTTTGGTTGAAAAAGCGGAGGCAGGACTATTAGGTTTGGGTTTGGAAATTGATAACACCATTAATTTTCGTTTGATCTCTAAGAAATTACTAGATAGTCGCATCAAAGAATCGGGAGCTGAAGTTACAGCAGGACGTAATCTCGGTCTTTTCCAAAGAAAAGCAGATAAAATGAATATTTTCATTCAATCTCATTTGCCTTTACAAATGTCATTGGGGACCATTAGTCATGAAATGGGACATGCTTGGCAGTCTGAAAATGTATCTGAACCAAATCAATCTTTACAAATTCGGGAAGGATTCTGTGAATGGATATCCTATAAAGTACTTATGCGATTTGGTTATCAGGGACAAGCAGAAATGATCCTCTCAAGAGAAGATATTTACGGCAGGGGTTTTCAGAGAATTTTAGATTATGAAAAATCCCATGGCATTATTGCATTATTAGATTGGATAAAAATTGCGAAATAGATATTTCAGAATAGTTAATCATTTTCTTTTCGTCTAAAGATACCATCGTCAATTAATTCGCCAGTGGGTTCTCTATTTGCTACCACATAGAGGAATACATTGGCATCAACTTCTTTTAACCAAATTGAGGTTCGTATATACAAATCGGGGACTCCTTCCAATCTATCGATTTTGTGGAGAATTCTATCTGTCACTTCAAATATTTCCACATAGATTTTCTTTAGTCCTTCGGAAGAAAAAAGAAGGGGAAATCCTCCATTTGAATACATCTCAAATGGAATTTCTATTGCTCCTCGAAATATCGGCACAAGGGGATTTAAATAATAAAAGTAGTTTGGAAAATTTTCTTTTAATGTGCCGTAAACTGCGAGTAATTGCTTCTCTTCAGTAGAAGTGTTTTCTGACACATTTATTTGCTCCAATTCTAAGATAGTTTTCTCTTTTAGTATAGTTATACAAAAGTATAACAGTTTAATATTCTTATCCGATTATTATTGGTGAGAAATTATGAACACTTATTTTCTTTTATATGATAGTTTTTCCGGATTTGAATTGTCGTTTCCTGCTTTTGTTTTGAGAAATACGAACCTTGTAACAGTTGGTTTGGAAAAAGGACCAATTACCAGTGAAGAGAAACTGAAGTATATGCCAGATATTTTATTGGCTGATATGGATGTTGATGAGGTTGATGCATTTATTATTCCTGGTGGTTCCGCTTTAAAACATCTGAAGGATGGTTCTCTATTACAAGAGAAATTGAACCAGCTTAATGAAAAAGGGAAAATTATTGCTAGTGTTTGTGGTGGTCCCGTTCTTTTTTCAAATACCACTATTTTAGAAAATAAACGATACGTTGTTGGTGGAGATCATGAATTACCAGAAAATTGGATGAAGCCCTTTACAACAGGTACATTAGTAAATGAAGATGTAGTTATTGATGGCAACCTAATAACTGCGAAGATGGAAGCCATTGTTAGTTTTGCAATTGCAATTGGTAAAGAGCTGAACATTTTTGCTAATGAAGAAGAAGAGAAAAGAACCTTCAAAATGTTACAAAACATTAGGTAAGATTCTTCTTTTTTTAGCTGCCAATCTTCTTATCAAGATAATTGGCAGTATTAATTAAATTCCCTTTCTTAAGGGCTATATCTCTGAAATAAGCCCTAAACCATAGGACTAAGGCGATTACAACAGCAGTCATGAATAGTAAGAAAGGAACAGAAAATCTAGCTATTACTATTAACCAAAAATTGAAACCAAGAAATAGTGCACCACCCATTACTAAGCCAATTGGCAATAATTCTTTTTTCTCGGTAAGTTTTGCAAAAGAGCCCAGAAAAGCGATTAAAATTACCGGAGTAAAATATGCAGTATAGAATTTGTAAACCCCTCGAGGCATGAATATATGACTGAAAATCATATAGATTGCCATCCACTCATAAAATTCAACACCATCCATCCTTCCCTGATAAGCTCTCCACATCATTAGTACTGCGATTACACTTGCCGAGACAATCATCCATAACATAGAATAATTACCAAATGAAGTTATAGCTAAGATCCAATTCGGAAAACCTAATTCCTGTAATGATCTCGCAAAAGATACACAATCGTTTGTTGCAGGGTCCACAGGAGTAAAAATTAGCTCCATTGGCCTACCTGGGAAAAGCATATG
>DAOUWQ010000115.1 GCA_030667035.1 Candidatus Heimdallarchaeota archaeon
GGATTAAACCTAAATGTATAATTCAAAAACAGTCCATCTAACACTAAAACTACAATACTTAATCCTATAGCTGTTGCCACTCTCTCAAGAAATCGAAGATTATCATCTAATTCAGGAAACATCGCTGATGTTAATGCCCAACCAGAAAGAATTAGCATAAAGAAACAAACAACAATGTATCTTACATAGAAGAAGAATCCGGAGCGTACATCAACTAATACTAAAGTTAAAACTAACATTATTGTAGCTAATGTAATCCAAGATTCATAAGCAAAATAATTTCTCGCGAAAAAATAGTCCTTTAATTTCTTTGGAGGATCTATCGGTTCAAATATAGGTTCTTGTAATGTTAAATCCTTTTCTTGTTCCATTTCACGAATAACAGGAAGAATTTTCTCTCGTGTTAAATCAGGGTCTGTTTCAAAAGATTCAACTAAAGATCTTACGTCAAATGGTTTTTGTTTTTCCAAAACAGCATTTATTTTTTCCTTGATAGCTTGCTTATCTTTCTCCTTCTCTTGACGTTCTTTGTATTTTTGTTTTCGTTTCTCATCTTTAGTTGACATACACATCACCAATTGTTAGACATTTAGGAGGATAATGTTTCACTTGGTTCTTTCTCGGCTTGTTTATTCACTTCGTTAAATTCCGTTTCCTCGGTTATTTCATCTTTAAAGATTTCATCTTTAACTTGATTTTTACGAATTCCAACAATTTGTAGGAATACAAAATACAATTTGTGAAGCCAAGCATAGATAAGATAAAAAGCTTTGATATCAAGAGCGTGATATATTAACATCAATATTGTAAAACCTAGCAACCAGAAAACTACAGGTAAAGTATTGACCAGTATTTCTGAGAAATTAATGTAAAGTAATGGATGATTTGTTCTGAATGCAGCATTAGCAGCTAAAGAATACACCCAATATTTTTGCAAACCAAGAGTAAAGATATGTAATGGAAAGATTGAAATGGTTATTATTGTTGCCCAAACTTTCTTTTTCCATTCTCCAGGTGTAGCAATTACTAATCCAATCATAAAAGCTACAAGACCTAAGCCAGTACCAAATAAACCCACTTTAAATTGTACGATGTCTGCAATATCGAAAATTGAGACCCACCAAAGACCAAATTTGTTAAAGCTTTCTCTTACTGCACCAAACCAATTGACGGCAATCGTATCAGAAGAACCAGCAATGAAATTACTAAATCCTGGTATAAAACCAAGCATCAATAAAGCAGTAGATACGATAGCAAAAATACCAAAAGTTTTTCCAGTAAATTTCCATTTATTATTCTTTAGTTCCTTTGTCGGATAGAAATAAACTTTTTCAATATTTGACTTGGGTACTTCACTTTCGATTATTTCAGTATCAACAAGCTGTTCAGATTCAGATGAATCAATGGTTTTCAATTTGGAATAAAATGATTTTCCTTCAATTCTCCATGTTAAACGCTTTATTCCTTCACCAATTGCATCCATCCATGCACCGAATGTTGAAACAATTTGGACACCGGTTCTTTCAATTACTAAAGTAAAAATCACTATACCAACAAAACCAAACACTTTACTTAACATATCATGTGCCCAGAAGAATGAGGTTTGTGCATCCATTCCTCCTTTAAAGAGATAGTCAGTAAACCAGAAGTGAAAAGCAACTCTAAAAGTATTGCCTATATGCATCATAAGCAAATTGACTACTTGAGCTATTGACTTTTGATACCATTTTGCTGGAGTTACTAAAATAAGAGCCATTAATAGTGCACCAGCTTCCATCCCAGTACAAGCTCGTATAATTAAGAGTGTAATTGGATATCCATTTAGATTAACACTTGGAAAGTCTTCTCCAAAATAGACTATACCACCAGTTAAGATGTCATTATCTCTTCTTTCAGAATATCCTCGAACAAAATCTTCATAGCTCATCCCGAAAACAACTTTCATTATCCATGCAGAATTTTCTCTAACTAATAATTCAAGAAATTCAAATGCACCAAGCCAATCAAGTCCGAAATACAGGAAAATTACTAACGCAATGAAAATTGGAAAACTTTTTAAGAAAAAGTTCATCCTACTTCTTGGGTTAGCGGGATACCATGATACTTGTGACATCTTAAATCAACTATCTTTAGGTTTACAGTAGTGATTCAAAAATATTTGCTTTAATTTTCTTAGGCAAACTTTATTTCAATCTATGCTCTTGCAGCATTACAGATTATTTTTTTCTAGCCATTTTTTGATAGTTTGTTGACCGTATCCTGTAATTTTCCAAAAGGATTTTCTTGCAATAAATGATTTTTCAACTACTTCTTCGTTAAACATACTTTTGAGATGATAATTTACAATTGTATAGCTTAGACCAATATTTTCAGCAATACGTGAAGTAGGAACACGCTCATCTGAAATTTCATATAAATACATGAGAATTTTATTTCGCATTTGAAGCCCTTTTTTTGTATTTCGTTTTTTACGAAGGATTGCTTCAGAACGATCGATCTTTTCTTTTGACAAAGATATTTCAACCCTAAACTAACTGCTTGATGTATGTACTATTCAAAGTATCAAATTTATCATTTGATTCAAAGTTTAAAAAGAAGTTGGTTCTAATAGTATACTTTTTAAGGAATTTCTTTGTGAAGAGAAATTATTTTAAAAACGCTTTTGTGATGAAAAATGACTCCCATTAATGAACCAGAAGATCATACAGAAATAACCAAAGGAAGTGGTGGAATTCAATTCGAAAAGAAAATTCGTTTCGCCTCTATCAAAAGTCCTTTGGAGAATTTCGAAACAGTAGAACAAAAAATAGAGTTTAGAAAAGATCCATTACTCAACCATTGGTCAAGGGTTAATACTCTTAGAGCTGAACGAGTTAAACAAGCAGCAAGTCCTAATGAGAGTTTTCAAACAAATTTAGATGATTTAGTAGAAAAATCCGGTCAAAAATGCTTCTTTTGTCCTGAAAAAGTACTAAAATCTACGCCAAAGTTTCCAGATAAATTAGGATTAGGAGAACGTATTATTGTTGATAATTTCACTTTGTTCCCAAATCTATTTGTTTTTTCGGAGTTTCATGCTGTTGGAACATTAGGTAATCAACACTTTACTCCATTGAATGAAATCTCTGCAAAAACTTGGAAAAATGCTATTCAAGGTTCAATTAAATATTTTAAAGCAGTCTACAATTCGGACAAGCAAGTAAAATATCCAACCTTTAATTTTAATTTTCTACCACCTTCTGCATCATCAATTCTTCATCCCCATATTCAAATTATACAAGATGTAAAACCAACTAAAATAACTGAAGAATTGCTACTAAAATCAAAGCAATATTTCAAAGAAAATGGCAGTAATTATTGGTTAGATCTAATCGATTCTGAAAGAGCATTGAAAGATCGTTTTGTTTCGGATAATGATTTTATGTGTTGGGTTGCAACTTATTCACCATTTGGTAAAAACGAGTTAACAGGTATTGTGAAATTAGATAAAACAGATTTAACTCAATTTACTGAAAAAGAAGCGGAACTCTTTGGATTAGAAATTTCAAAAGCATTATCTGCACTATTTGCCGGAAGAAATGCAAGATCAGTAAACATGGCTGTTTTCTTAGGACCAATAGGAGAGAATTGTTCAAATCACTTTAACATTACCGTTAAGATTGTAACCAGACCAATTTTAGTTCCTAATTATACTGCAGATGTTGGATTCATGGAATTACTTCATAATGAACCAATTGCAGAAGCTGCTCCTGAAGACATTGCAATATCTGTGAAACAGTTCTTCTAAAAATAGTTCCAGAAAGAATAGTAAGAGATTTTCTCAAGTAAATAGAAAGATACTTGTGCTATAAATCTCTTATTCAAAATCTTTTCAAGAATTCATTTTTTTTCTTCGGTGCCATTATTATTCTTATCTTGACTTGCTGTTTTTCTTTTACGGGCAAGGAACAAACCTATTGATCCAAAGATAATATTAAACAAGATAATACCACCACCAATGAATGTAATTGTTTCTAACGAAACAGATTGGGAAAGTAAAAGTGAACCAAGAGAACCTCCTAATCCAAAAGAGATAATTCCTGCTGTTTGAAAAATGCCTAAAATCATTTCTTTGTTTACTTCATGATTATGGTAGTGTGCGTGAATTCCGAACACCATCCCTCGTCTACGAGCAAAACTGAAATTTATATGCTTGTGTTTGTGCTCTGTTGCAGCAAATTTCTCATCAGTTATTAAACGATCCTCAATTGTTAACACTTCGGAATTTCGAGCAGGTTCCATGAGTGCTTCTGCAACACCAACAATAATGAATGCAGCACCTAAAATATAAATTCCAGGAGCGATGGGATACAATAGAACTACAATTCCTTTTACTATAATGCTGATAATAATTGGGAGCCAATTACCTAATCTATCAGCTAATTTTCCTGTGAAAATTTGTGAAATGCCCCAAACAGCATCTCCAAGGAAGAAGATAATTCCCGTAGCTGCTTCAGTGAAACCGTGATTAGTAAACATTACAAGCAAATTTGGCGTGTATAGTCCATGCGATAAATCATACAAGCTGTATAGTATGAGCATGAAAATAAATGAAGGAATAAGAAAGAGTTTTTTTAAATCTTTGAAGTGAAAGTGATTTAGTGAAACTTTATCCTTTCGTTCAAGTATTTTCCTTGTTTTAATTGATTGGTATAGACTAATGAAAATTGGAATAAATGAAATTGCGATTGCAAATAAAAAGCTCATCTGTAATGCTGTAAACGTGCCTGAAAAATTCCATACTTCAAACAAATAAGTTTTCAATAAGCCACCTATTCCTTGTCCAATAGCTGTTCCCAAAAAAACAGCTCCTAATAATGTCCCAATTCCCTCGGAAATACATTCTTTAGCTTCTGCTGAACAGAGAGTCAAAACTGCAATTGTTAAAATACCAAAACCAAGACCCTCAAAGAATTTGGAGAAAAACATAATGGGATACCATGGAATGACAGGTAAAGCTATAGCAAGTACCTATGAACCTATACCTACGAGAAATTAAAATCCGGTTTTATTGAGAAGTTTTGACAGGACAAAAATCCCTAGTAGTTGACCAATGGAAAAAGCAACTGTTGCGAGAGATACTAAAGCTTCGTTTCCACCTAATTCAATAAATCGAAGGGGATATAAAAATCGACCAACTCCTAAACCAATAGAAGAAAAAAGGATAGCGATGTAAGATATGGCAATTTGTCTATTCTGAAACAAGAGAATATTAGGTTTCTTCATAACAGTTTGTTATACTAAGAAAACTATTATAAAAATTATGCAGAAGAAAATAAAGTGAGTTAAATTTATCACCTATAAAAAAAAGGAGATTAGAAAACTCAAAGGAATATCGCAAATCAATTAATCATTTGTGAATCCCAAGATTTTCTGGCATTTCGGACAATAATAAACTAATGGTTTTTTCTCAATGTTCTCAGTTCCAACAGGACTCCAACAAATATCTTCAAACCCTAATGGCTCTTCACAGTGAGGACAAATTACTTGGGTCATTTTTTTCTATCGCCTTCTCAAGGTATGTTGTTGCTTTCCCTTTGCTCCTATTAAAGGTTAAGATAGGGTAGGTCACGAATAATTGAGTTTAAAATAATCACTTCTTCGCTAGTGTGGGTTTGTAGGGGTAACGCCCCCAAAAAAAAACAGTAAGGAGAAAAGGAACGAAAAATGGCATAAATTATTATTCCTTGTTTGTAAGATACTTCTTTTTCAAGTGATCTATTTTTTCCTTGATTTGAGAA
>DAOUWQ010000330.1 GCA_030667035.1 Candidatus Heimdallarchaeota archaeon
AAAGCAGAAATTGAATGGGTTTTGGTTGGTTCAACTAACCTTGCTCTCCAAGGTATTGATATTCAAGCAAAAGATATTGACATCGTTACAACAAAGGATGGTGCCGATAAGATAGCAGAATTATTTAAGAAAAATCTAACAAAAGAAATGGAATACAGTGAAGCTGAGAGGTTTAAATCATATTTCGGAAAGTTAGAAATAAAAGGTATCAAATTTGAAATAATGGCTGAGTTGTCATACAAATCGGAAAAAGATGACTGGATACAATCTGAATCATTAGCAAAGAAAGAATATTTCGATTATAAGAAATTCAAATTACCAGTTAATCCAATTAGTCTGGAGAAAGCATTTTATCTCAAAATAAACAGGGAAGACGATAATGCTAAATTAGAGAAAATAAATGAATTTCTCCAATCTTGATAATAGTTAATGATTTAAACTAGTGGTAACTATTCTGTAGTACATTTCACAATCTGTTATGAGGTATGTTAGTGAAGATAATTTTAATACGACATGGAGAAAGCGAAGCCAATCGTCAGAGAATCATACAGGGGCACCAAGATTTTCCTCTTTCAGAACTAGGTATGAAACAAGCAGAAGAAATGGGTGACTTTTTGCTTGAAAATGATTATACTTTTGATTCAGTTTACTCTTCAGATTTAATACGAGCCAAAACAACTGCTGAAATAATTTGTAAAAAACTTCACATTGAAGCAATAAAAACGGATAAGCGGTTACGCGAGTTCAATCTTGGAATTTATGAAGGACGAAGAAATGATGAGATGGCTGCTGAAGATAAATCCTTTTTGATATCCTGTTGGAAAGATGACTTGAAAAGAGTACCCGAAGGTGAAAATGGACAAGAAATGAAAGCCAGAGTAAAGGATGTTTTTACAGACATAGTATCAACGAATGATTCGAAAGCAACCATACTTATAATTGGACACGGGGGGTCATTATTCCATATCCTTGATTCCACACTACAAATTTATCCGGAAAAAGCAGACTGGTTTGAGAATTGCAAAATAAATGAAATCATTCTACAACCTAGTACAGAAAAGTGGACTTTAACAAAATACAATGGTGAGAATATTAACTAACAAAGGATCTGAAAAAATGAAAAAAATCGGTATAATTGGTGGACTAAGTTCAGAGTCAACAATCGAGTATTATCGCTTATTAGTACGACAATATAACAAAATAAAAGGTGGTTTGTCTTCTCCAGATATAATAATTGACAGTTTGGATCTTGAGACATTAACTAACCAAATGCAAAATAAAAACTATCCAGAAATGCTAGCAAATCTGAAACAAGCAGCAAAGAATTTGGTTGCTGGTGGTGCAGAAGTTGTGATTATGGCAACAAATACACCACATATTGTTTTTGAAGAATTACAAAAGAGTATCTCTATTCCGATGATAAGTATAATGGAAGCAACTGCTCATAAAATACTTGAGAAGAAATTAAATAAAATAGGGTTGCTTGGAACAAGGTTTACAATGCAAACTGGATACTATCATAAAGCTTTGAAGAAATTCAATATCGAAGTTATTGTTCCCGAACTCGAAGATCAGAACTTAATTGACAAAATCATCTATGAGGAACTAGTTTATCATACAATTACTCAAGAATCAAAAGAAATCTATCTCGAGATAATAGGTAAATTGCAAGAAAGTGGTGCTCAAGGAGTTATTTTAGGTTGCACAGAAATACCTCTTTTAATAAAACAAGAGGACTCACCTATTCCTGTTTTTGACACAACAACAAATCATGCACTTGCTGTGTTACAATTTGCATTAGCTGAAGAAGAAGATTAGACCAATCAATTTCCAAGATATTTACTTATTTACAAAAGAGATTGATAATTTAGTAATTCGGTCTCTATTTCACTTTCACCTTGAAGCTCACTAAAGGAATTGAGTATTTTATTGAGTAAATTTTTGCTAGTATCATTTTCAAGAAAATTTTCTTCGATATTCTTGAAGTTTTTTGATACCAGTTCAAGAATCCAGCTATCAAAATTTATCTCTTCTAAGTTAGCATTTAGTTTTGTTACAGTAGATAACTTCAATTCTTTTTGAAAATATATCGATTCAATAAGATAATTGCTTAATTTGTTAAAGTAAATCTTCAAGTCATTGAGCTTTGGTTTGTTTTCTATGAGTTGACTTTGAGTTAAGAATAATTGATAGTTAGCCAGTTTTGATAAAACCGATTGTAGTTTAGGATCCTCAGGTATTATTATTGGTAATTCCTTAAGATAACTGCCATTATACCTAAGATAACCTCCTGCAAGATGAGTACCGCTGTACAAGGAAGAAAAAATCTCATTGAGTATATGAGAGTTTAAAACTAAAAGTAATATTTTCATTAGTTTTGTATCACTTGGAAAAATCATATACACTCCAGTAAGATTTGCGAAAATGCCTGGATCATAAGCTACTGTAAGCTCAGTTGCAACTTCCTTTACAAGTAATTTTGGTTTTTTGAAAAGGTCGATATGCTTTTTGTTTTTTAAATTAATATGAGGATTCAAGTATTTGTTTCCTGATAATCTGACAGGTTTGTGAAAATTAATGGAATATGGTACGATATTTGTTGTTCCTATAACTCTAAAATCCGTTTTAGTTTTTCGATTTTCAGTTATTTTTTTGACATTCTTATTCCAGTCTGTGAATCCAAGAATACGATAAGCGAATTTTCCAAAAGAGGTTAATTTATTAGCTGATGGATTGTTCAATATTGTTTGAACGATTTCATGATTTGCTGATATATTGAATATCATTTTTGGAAGTTCAAAAAATTCAATCTGTTTTCTAAAATATTTCTTAAAAGAATCTAAATGTAATTCGTTGAATTCTTCTATTTTTGAAGAAACATAGAATCGATTTGCAAGATTTAGCTCTCTATCTTGAGAGGTCGCTTTTTCAATCGTTAGAATAATGGGGTAAATCGAAGCATCTAGAAAAACAGGTAAATATGAAATGTCAATGATAGACCGTATTTTAGATTGGGTAAGAATAATCTCTCTGATATTCTTTCCAAAATCAGTAGAGAGAAACTTATTGGTAATGATAAACGAAAGATGACCATTTTCTTTTAACAATTGTAATGCACGTTCAATGAACAGAATTGCAATATCATACAATTTATATGCAGAATAATATATCTGAGAAAAAATCTTTTTCTCTATTATATTTCTAATCTTTTTGATTTCAATGTAAGGTGGATTGCCTATAATTAAATCAAATCCTCCTTCTTCAAGAATAGTAGGAAACTTTTCACACCAATGTAATTGATCTATTTCTAACAATTAATCAAGAGTGAAGTTATTTTTCTTACTTTTCTCATTAAGATAGAGCATAAATCCTTCATCAAAATTATCAATTTCTTTCATATGATTATTTACGAAACCTATTAGACTATTTCCTGAAACTAAATTGAAATCTAAATCT
>DAOUWQ010000394.1 GCA_030667035.1 Candidatus Heimdallarchaeota archaeon
CGCTAATCGAAAGGGGTACCTATTTTTCTGCATCTAAGTGCATCTCTTAATACTAATTATAACTAGATTTCTTATATATTGCTATTTAAAACCTTTTTAGTGAAATGATAATGTGATTCTCATTATAATGAGAATATATTCACCATCTTTTCTGGGTTCAGACATTATTCTACCAAGAATATTAATAAAGATATTGCTTCTGTTTGTAAAAGTTTATCTTTTCAAAACATTGGAAAATATTTACCACAATTGTGAATAGAAGAAGCGACCTATCAGGGATGACTAGTAATTGCAAAGTCTAAAAGTAGATGAAAAATCAATTTTAGGTTACGACGAATATTTTATTAGTATCCTTAATTGGAAGTCTTTTGAACCCGAGTTTATCTTTTCCTCGGTCGAAGCAAGTGAAAAGAACACTCACGACCACAGTTGATTGTTCAGATTTGTTCGGTCATCTGATCTGAGATAAAATTATGATACGAGGAATGAATATGAATTTTAAAGGGCGACATATGCTTACACTTTTTGATTACACCCCTGAAGAGATCAAATATTTCTTAGATCTTGGGGCAGAATTAAAAGTAGAATATAAGAAAAACGGCGGTCATCCCGACCGTAAGCCATTAAAGAAAAGCTTAGGTATGATGTTTGAAAAAACTTCAACACGCACCAGAGTTTCCTTTGAAACCGGCATTTGGGAATTAGGAGGACAACCTCTCTTTCTAAGTTTTAGAGACACCCAACTTGTTGGAACAGGGGAAGCACCTTCTGACACCGCTCAAGTACTCTCAAGATATCTTGGTGGAATAATGGCTCGAGTCTATAAACACAAAACTCTCACAGAATTGGCTCAATATGCTACAATTCCAGTAATAAATGGTCTCTGTGACCTTTATCATCCTTGCCAAATATTAGCTGACCTTCAAACCATTAAAGAGCACAAAGGTAAACTAAAAGGACTGAAACTCGCTTATGTTGGTGATGGCAACAATGTTGCACACTCCTTAATGATAGGTTGTACAAAAATGGGTATGGACGTTTCAATAGTCTGTCCTGATGATTATCAACCCAATGCAGAAATTACTAAGAAAGTTCAAGTAATTGCTGATAAAATAGGTACCAAATTAGAGGTTACCAGTGACATTCCTGCAGGAGTGAAAGACTCAGATGTTATTTATACTGACACTTGGATTTCAATGGGTGATGAAACTCAGAAAGAGATACGACTCAAAGCATTCAAAGATTTCACAGTCAACAAAGAATTAATGGGTCACGCAAAAAGTGATGCTATTTTCTTACACTGTTTGCCAGCTCATAGAGGTTACGAAGTTACTGACGAAGTAATTGATAGCAAACAAAGTGTAGTGTTTGATGAAGCTGAAAATAGAAAGCATGCACAAAAAGCAGTTATGCTCGCTCTTATGAGCGATTAATTGCTTACCTCCGGGGGTTATCCCCGCAGATTCTTTTTCTTTCTGGAGCGATTTTACCATTAATTTTAATTAGTATTATTTTCGCAATGAATTGTAAATAGTAAAAATGGTCGGATGTTAGTTTGATTTTAACAATAGGGAATATCAATGTGGATCTTATTTGTCAAGTACCACGTCTTCCAAGTCCGGATGATAAAGTAATTGTTTCAAATCTTGATATTGTCCCCGGTGGAGGAGCATGCAATTTTGCAGTAGGTCTCTCACGTTTAGGTTCTAAAGTTTCTTTATTCGGTCATGTGGGGAATGATCAAAACGGCAGAATGGGATTAACGTCTCTAATTGAGGAAAAAATTGATGTCTCCAGAGTTATCAAAGAAGAAACTTATGCTACAGGTTTTGTTATTATTTTAGTAGATAAAGAAGGACAAACAGTAAAAATTGGATACCGAGATGCAAACACTAAGCTATCACCAGAATGCATCACAGAGCAATTGCTCTCAGATGTTAAAATTGTTCATGCATCTAGTGTCTCAGCTAAAGTAGCACTAAAAATCGCTCAAGTTTGTAGCAAAAAATCAATCACCTCTTCAATTGATTTTGGAGGAGAATTAATGACGGAATCAAGCGAAGTTCTTCAAGAAATAATCCAAAAGTATTCACTTATTTTCCTAAATAAAATTGCTTTTGAAAAAGCATATGGATTCTTACCCACAAAAGAAAACCTGTCTACTCTTAGATTAAATAAATCAACAATTTTGAATGTTACACTTGGACCCGAAGGGTCATACATTGTTTCTCGAGATGGAATACAGAAAATACCTTCTTTTGAAGTTCCTGTTGTTGATACAACTGGAGCAGGAGATGCATACGCCGCTGGGTTTATTCACTCATACCAACAAAATCATTCTCTCTCTGAATGTGGAAAATATGCTGCTGCTTGCGCAGCGTTACAAATTACACTCTCAAATGCTCGAGATGGAATGCCTAGAAAAACCGAAGTTGAAGAATTTATTAATGCTAAAAATAATACTTTGAATTAGAAGGGTAAATTCAAATGAATCTTAAGAAACCAGTTATTGTAACTACTGACCAAAATATTTGCGGTAGAAATATTCGCCATACCCTTTTGGACAATTGGTCATTCGAGCAAACTGAAGAGACATTTGACGGGACACCAATTTACAAGTATAAAGATATCAGACTGGTATATTCAACAAAAGATGTTATCCATGCGGATCATTGTGATACACTTGAAGCAGATCTATTGCTATTTGGTTCTCGCCATCAAAGTGGAGCAAATAAACCAAGTCTATTAACACATATTACTGGAAATCTTAGTTCCGATAATAGCCATGGTGGCAATCCTTTGGAATTAGCTTTTGGAAGTACTAGAGCTATTAGGGAAGCATATCTCAGCCTTTTGAAAGAACAAGAAGAACTTACTTTAACTGACTTTGATGTTACAGTAGAAGCAACACATCATGGACCAACCAATCTAAAAACACCATTAATCTATGTTGAAGTAGGGAGCACAGAAATTGAGTATAATAACGAATCAGCTTTACGAGCTGTTGCAAATACTCTAATGAAAATCTGTTTGCAAAAAGATGAAGAGA
>DAOUWQ010000441.1 GCA_030667035.1 Candidatus Heimdallarchaeota archaeon
TAAGAGAAAATAACTTGCATCTTTCAATTGCACCCCTTGCAATAAATGTAGAAGCTTAGCATTCGGTTTTGTATCTACCATACACTTTGCTCTACTTAGATGAATAGTTAATTTAGGATGTTCTTTATATAATTCAGTGAGGGAATAATTTGTTTTAGAAAAGATTTGTGCTAAACGAGAAACTGGAATAGCATTTATATTCCGTTCATAATATGACAATTTTGTTTTGTGAATAGCTAACATATTAGCAAAATCCTTTTGATTAATTTTCCCTCGAAGCTTCTTAATTAATATTCCAATATTTGCTATACAGAATTTTGAGCAACGAGTAAAGTCAAAATAACCTTCTAATTGTTTATCCTTGTTAAAGTCTAATACTTGACCACTCCAAGAACCGTTTTTTAGAAGAGTTTGTGGTTTCGGAGAAAAACGATTGACTCTTTTTGCCAATAACTGGGTAAGCTCAAGATGTTTTTGTGGGTGACTTGTTCCAATTAATGTGGCAAATTGTTGTCGGTAATTACCGTCGATATTCGTCGAAAAAGTCTCTACACCAGAAATCATATTAGTATATGTTCGAAACTCAATAGTATTTTGAGTGAGGTAATTTGTGAAATCTTTGAATAGCTTTTGAGAAGCAGTACAGAAGTTTATTGTTGCTTTGTAACTCCCATCAGCATCCATAAGACCACGCCAAAATGCAGCTCGGAAAGTAGGATTTGTTTGATAGAGGTGTGGTTCTCGAAGGTGTGGATATTTTCGTTCGCGTATTGGTTGTCCTGAGAAGAAATTAAAGAATCGAACAATCCATTTGCCAAGCACATTGATATTCCATGCTTGAGCGTTTTTTTGTGGAAAGAATTCAATGTTCGTTTGGAATATTCTCTCAAAAGTATTGACAAGGTTCTCTATATGCTCTTTCGAGGAATCTATAATATTTACAAAGTAATTTGCTAGATGTCCATCACCCATAATGACTCCAGAAAGGTAAGCAAGTTCTTCAGTGAGATAAAGTGGTAGTTGGAACTCCTCTCCGCGAGCTGATTGATATTGTATGAATTGTTTTCCTTGAAAGAATTCTTCCCAGGAGGGTAACAACCGGAAAAGAGGAAAGGGAAGGCGTTGTTGCTCTTCGAGATAGGAGATGATCTTTCGCTGCCAGTCTCGAATGGATTTTGAAATATTTGAATCTAAAAAATAGTGATGTGCTTTCTCTGCATGAGCAAGTGAATGTTTTCGCATATTTGATATCCACTCTTGATCTAGTAGAATGTACGGAAAGGATTGTAAAATGCGTTCTCCGGATATAAAGTCTGTTTTACGAATTAATATTGGATATAACTGTAAAAGCCTTGTTTCTGTTAGAAATTTGTCACTATGTCCTTTTTCCATTAATTCATTTGCAGTTAACCAAGTATTTTGCTTTAGTGGTTTGTGATCCAGTAGTAAAGGATCTGATTCCCAATGCAAGAATGTAGGCATCAAGTATCTCCTGATATAGTAGTATATTCTCTCTTTCTTAAAGACCCCTTTGTACAACTATTCGAATCACTAATTATTTAACTATTCTTTTAAGTAAATAGTTATTACTTTCGGTAATCTCATTAGAAAATAGCTATATATCTAGCTTAATATATATTTTACTGAATGAAAATGCTCTACAATGAACGACGATTAACGAAGACGGTATATAAAACACTCATAGGTGATTTACCGAAAGATGAATTAGAGCATGCATTAGAACAGATACAAGAACTAACAACACAAACAAGTAAAGCACTACTTTTAACAGCAAAAGTAAAAATACACCCAACATCAGGACAACGGAAAGTGTTATGGGTTTTAGCTGAAAATTGTCGGTTAATCTACAACTTTGCTAACAAGGAAAGAAAAGAATGGTGGGCGAAAAACAAGAATCTTCCTAAAAGGAAACAAGACAAAGCAAACAAACCGACCAATAACAAACAGTCAGCACAATTACCAAAAATAAAAGAACAATATACCAGGTACAAACAAAACTATGCCAAAACTTTACAAGAAACACTCAAACAATTAGAAGCGGATTACAAATCATTTTTTGTAAAAAGAAAGAATGGTGACTTAGATGCTAAACCTCCCCGCTTCAAAGGAAAGAGATATTTCACTACGATACATTATAATCAGAGAGGATTCAAAATAAAAGGGAATAAGATTACTTTTAACCATTTTTATCCTACGAAAGAAACAAAGAAAGTAGACTTAACTTTTCAAATGCAAGGGAAATTAACTTTCACTGGTAAGATGGTCAAGCAAGTAACCATCTTTCAAAAACATAAGACTAAAGAGTTTTTCTTAGCAATCATTTACGAAGAGGAAACACCACTCTACCAAAACAATGGTATCTATCAGACAATAGATCTTGGAGTGATCAATCTTGTTGCAGCAACTAATAGCCATGCAGGAAAATCATTTATTATCAAAAACAAGCGTGTGGACAAATATTGGCAACGAAAAATAGAAGAAGTGCAAAGCAAACGGGATCACTGCAAGAAATTCTCCAACAGATGGCATTGGTTAGATGATAAGTTATGGAAGATGCAGATGAAGCAAGCAAACCAATTCAAGGATTTCCAGCATAAAATAAGCAAGCAAGTGCTCGAAAATACCAGAGCGAATACGATTATCATTGGTGATCTGAACGTTAAGGATATGTCGAAGAGCAAAAAAAGGGATAAAAAGAACGATAAGA
>DAOUWQ010000352.1 GCA_030667035.1 Candidatus Heimdallarchaeota archaeon
TCCGTTTATGATATCGGTGTTTTCCTTTCTGGAATCCTCTTCTATGACCATCTTTATGATTTATTCTTTTGTGATTATCTCGCCAAATTTTCATTTCCTTACGAAAATGCTGTTTACTATAATCTTCTGGTTGTTTCTCAGAAGGAGGTAAAACAATATGTCTAACAGATAATGCTCGGAAAAGCGGTGCTGCTAACAAACCTAATAGAACTGGGTAATAGAAATAGGTTTCAGGTGGATTCACAATACTTGTAGCTAGGAAATCCAATAACCAAGTCAAGAGATCAGCAAGAATAACAAAAATGTAGATTATTGCAAATAGTACTCCTAAACCTGCACCAATTATTAGATATGAGTCCGCTTTTTGGACGCTGTTTAGAAAATAATAGGGAACAGACCAAAGTATAATTACTCCAATGACTATGAGTACAAAACCTGTTATTGCACTTCCTTCCCATCCGAAAATCCACATAATTTCATAAATTACCCAAACATTTTGATCAGTTAACCCAATTATTGTCAACGCACCCATTACTCCAAAATAGAGAAACAGTAATCCAAGAATAATGGAGAATACAAGAATTACATTAGTTATGATTGGAAGATTAAGTAACCAAATATGTCTTACAGGAATTTTTGATCTCCGGTGGCTCCTCATATATTTCGATAAACGTGATTCTTTTTTCTTAATCTCATGTGTAAGTTCTGGATGAACCTCTAATTCCGAGGGAGGGATTTCTTTGACAATTTTTTTACCATTGGTTTCGTTTTCAGTCATTTTTTTTTACCTCCTACACTCCAATAATTGCTCTAGTTATGAAATAGAAAATAGCTGAAAATGCGTAAGCTACAACCGTTGTATACAGAAGAGAAAACAGCATCCACCGCCAACTTTTTGTTTCTTGTTTTATAACTGCTAAAGTAGCGATACAGGGAACATAAAGAGCTATAAATATTAAGTAACCCACGCCTGCAGCAACACCTAAAGCTTCAGGTGATCCAACCAAAGTACCCAAAGTACCAATTACTGCTTCCTTTGCTACTAAACCTGATAACAATGCAGCACCATATTCCCAGCTAATTGCTGAACCATCGCTTGTTTTCATCCACCAAAAGAGCAATGATACTCCTCGCCCAAGATATTCCATAATACCTGCTTGGTTTAGAAGATAGATAACCATAAGTGATACGAGAATAATTGTGCTTGCTTTTTTTAAGAACTCTTTAATTTGGTTCCACGTTTTAATAAAAACACTCTTTGGTGTTGGACTGGTGAAAGGTTGAAGTTCAATAATTAAATCTGATTTTTCTCCTTTAAATAGAGTATTTCTAAAAAGCCAGGAAAATAATATTCCAACAAGTATGCCTATTACGTAGAGACCTAAAGTTACTGTTCCTGCAGTTGCCGGGAAAATTGCCCCTGCTATGAAAATATAAACAGGCAACCTTGCAGAACAGGGCATAAAACTGTTAACTAATATTGTTGTCTTTCTATCTTTGTCGTCTCTTATTGCACGAGTAGCCATAATTGCTGGGACATTGCAACCAAAACCTAAAAGCATCGGAATAATGGACTGACCTTGTAATCCTATTCTACTCATGGGCTTATCCATTAAGTAAGCAACTCGAGAGAGATAACCTGTGTCTTCTAATATTGCCATTGCAATGAAGAGTATCAAAATGTACGGAAGAAATGCCAGAACTGACCCTACACCATTAATTACCGCTCCAACAATGAAATCACTAATAGGATTAATACCATTCCCAGCACCATCCATTAAATTAGTAAGGTAATAAACAAGAACACCTAACTTATCAAAACCCAATTCAATTAAGCCAACTAGTGGTGCTCCAACAGTAAAAGTAATCTGAAATACACCCCACATTATAGTTAGGAATATTGGAATACCAAGAAATCTATTGGTTAAGACTTCATCAAGCATATCACTAAGAGCCCATCTTCGTCCTGTGTATTTTTGTTGAACATCGGTCATAACAGAACTAACAATTTCATACCTTGCATCAACTAAAGGTACAATTGCATCCCCATCGAAATTTTCATCTATTAACTTTGTTAGTTTTGGGCCCAAGTCCTCTCGAGAGACACCAATATTCTCTATTAACTCCCAAACATAATCATCTTCTTCTAGTAATGAAGTTGCTACCCACTCAAGTGGATATTTTTTTTCAATTCTAGATGTATAGGGACTAATTGATTCCAGAATCTTAGCAATATTTTCGTCTGTTTTTTTATTCCAAACTAATGGTTTTGCAAGATTGGGTGATGTAAGACATTCACAAATTTTCCCTTTAAGCTCATCAAGTCCTATTCCTTTAGATGCAATCGTTTCGATGATGGGTATGCCAAGATTTTTTGACAAACGATTGGTATCTATATTGATGCCTTTTCCTTGAGCTAAATCCATCATATTTAGAACTATAAGCAGATGTGTGTTCAATTCCATTAACTGAACAGTGAGATACAAGTTTCGTTCAAGATTGGATGCATCTAGAACAACGACAACTAAATCTGGGTCTTCAGTAATAATATACTCTCGAGATATTTGCTCATCGATGGAATGCGTTGATAAAGAATATATTCCAGGTAAATCTATTACTTCGATCATCTGATCTTCATGTGAAAGTTCCCCTTCTTTTTTCTCTACGGTACAACCTGGAAAATTGGCTATTGTTTGGTTTAATCCTGTTAGTTCATTAAAAATTACGCTTTTACCAACATTTGGATTTCCAATGAGAGCTATTCTTGCCATCTATTCTGCTTATCTCCTTGGGATTTTGTATGTTAACATACTCGATATTGTTAGGTTATCCAAACTTATTATAAAGTTTGTTACATTGTTCAATTCACATCAAGTGCAATAAAAAAATGAAAAAGAAAAAATCCTTTTCATTAATTTCAAGCAATATCCGCTACGATAAAAAGTACACCCGAAACAATTCCGAGGATAAAAGCAATACCGGGAATAAATAGAGATAGAATGATTACTACTATTCCAATTACCAATCCTCTGATATCCCAGAATATCGTTCCTAAACCAATCAATAGTACTAATGCGGAAAATACTATAGCTAAAATTGTATTAAGAACACCAGTTAGGAAACCAAAGTTGCCATCCCAAATCCATGAGCTATCTAGTGCGTCACTCAATAATCCAATGACAGCAATAATGATACCTGCAATTCCTGCGATAATAGCAAGGACTTCTGCAATCTGGTAAATGCTATGATATCTTCTTGTTCGTCTACGTCTAGTTCTAGTCAAATAATCA
>DAOUWQ010000397.1 GCA_030667035.1 Candidatus Heimdallarchaeota archaeon
AGATTTAGATGGAGATTTAGAAATTATTATCTTAACTACAAATGATATCATCTATATTTTAGATCATGAAGGAAATTTCCTAAATGGTTGGGGAATAGGCGGTATTGTTGGAACAAATGAGCAATTGACATCAAATTTAGGAGTATCACCATATCCAATTGCTTTAGACCTCAATGATGATGGAGAAAAAGAAATTATTTGTGCAACATATAATCCAGGAACTTTACAAGCGTGGTTTTTAAATACAACACCAGTCCCAAATTGGGATATTGAATTAGGTAGCAGAATAACTTCCTCAATCTCTGCAGGGGATATTGACGGAGATGGAGATAAAGAAATAGTTGTTGGAACTTGGGGCAATGAAGTTCATGCATTCGAGCTTAATGGGTCAGAGGTAGCTGGATTTCCATATACAGGAGCAACCGATCAAATTATTGGCACTCCAGCATTAGCAAATTTAGATGGAGATTCTTCGTTAGAGATTGTTTTTGGTTCATATGATAATGCAGTGCATGCTATTGATGGCAATGGAGTTCCACTACCAGGGTGGCCACAAAATACAACGTATCATATTCGAGCTTCTCCAGCAGTTACAGATTTGAATAACGATAGTAAGAATGAAGTAATTATTGGATCTTGGGACAGGAATTTGTATATTTATCACCAAAACGGTTCGGAATTTGGTGGATGGCCTTGGGAAGCAGAAAACGCTATATTGAATAGTGCAACAATTGGTGATTTAAACTTAGATGGAATAAATGACTTCATTATTCAACCAACGAATGTCACACTCTTTGCTTTTACTGATGCACGAAATAGTAAAGATATTTTTTGGAATAATACTCAAAGTGAAGTTATTTACGAAGATGCCATTATTTGCGATATAGATGGTGATTTCATTCCTGAAATTATCGAAGTTACACCATCAGGAAAAATATTGATTCTGTCCAATAACGGAACTGAATTATTTAAAGAAGAAGTGAGTGAAAAAGGAATCGATTCTGCACCAGTAATTGGAGATATTGATGGAGATGGTATACTTGAAATGGTTATCACTACTCACGGTTTTGGTACTGAGATAGATTATTCAGATGTGTATTGTTATAAGCTAGGTTCATTTGGTCTCTTGCCTTGGCCAAGCTATCGAGGAGGGAATGAACGAACAGGTATTACTGCTGATGCCGATCAAGATGGCTTGAGTGATTTAGAAGAAGAAATTGTTGGAAGCAACCCTCTAGTAGAGGACACAGACGGAGATAGTTTACTAGACGGAGACGAAATTTACAGATATCGCTTAGATCCAACAACGAATGACGCAGATCATGATACAGATGGTGATTTGTTAACAAATGTAGATGAAGCAGATATTTATTTCACAGATCCAACAATTAAAGATACAGACGGAGATTCTTTAGAAGATGGATATGAAGTATTAGTTTCTGGTACAAATCCAATCAATTCAGATACTGATGAAGATTTCTTACCGGATGGATTTGAAGTACAATATGAAAATCCGGATCCCTTTGTTCCTGATACACATGAAGATCTAGATGAGGATGATTTAACTAATATCGAAGAGTATAATCATGATACAAATCCAGATATTCCAGATACTGACGGAGATGGACTATTGGATGGAGATGAAGTGAAACGGTATTTAACAGATCCACTTGTTCAGGATGCAGATTTGGACTCCGATGGAGATGGGATTTCAAACGTTGATGAAATCGATATTTATGGAACAAATCCGATTAATGATGATACTGACGGAGACGGGATAAATGATGATGAAGAAATTAGACGCGGCAGTGATCCAAATGACCCAAATAGTAAACCTTTTCCACTTTGGTCCTTAGCACCAATAATAGGTGGTTCAGTAATAATACTATCAGTTTCTGGGTACTTTGTGGGTAAAAAAGTCTATAAAAAGAGAAGAGGACTTGTCTAAAGATAGACATTTAATTGACTGCGAATGAAGAAAAGAACGAATTACTACTGTTTCTTTTCCCCTCAGTAATAATTATAATTAGATTATTAGAAATGCTTTTTATTCTAATAATCTTTGATAAAACAGCTGGAAGTGAACTTCGTTGGCTAAAAACAAAGACTATATTATTGAAACTAAAGGACTAACAAAAGAATATCCTTTTGGAGAAGCAACAATTAAAGCTATTAACGGTATTGATTTTGCTCTTGAGAGAGGAGAATATGCAACTATTGTTGGCCCTTCAGGTAGTGGAAAAACAACTTTTCTTAATCTAATTGGTACAATAGATAATCCTACAGCAGGGGAAATTTTCTTCAATGGGAAAAATTTGACTCAAATGCCAAGCAAAGATATTCGCGAAATTCGTAGAACAAAAATAGGTTTTGTTTTCCAAGCATTCAACTTACTCGAAATTTTAACTACAGCCGAAAACATTGCACTTCCAATGATTATTAATGGAACACCAACCTCTGAAAGGGAAGATAGAGTAAATGAACTTCTTGATGTTATTGGATTACCAGACAGAGGGAATCATTTTCCTATGGAGTTAAGTGGTGGACAAAGACAAAGAGTAGCTATTGCTCGAGCATTGGCCAATAAACCTGAATTGATTCTTTTAGATGAACCTACGGGTCAATTGGATAGTAACACATCTAGAGAAATTATAGATTATCTAATGAAGATTAATGAAGAAGAAGGCGTTACTCTTGTTGTTGTAACTCATGAAGATATGATTGCAAAGGAAGCAAAAAGGCCTTTAACAATTCTTGACGGAAAAATCTATGAAGGTATTCTAGAATCCTTCCTAGATATAAAAGCAATCGAAGAAGGAACGTTATAATTTCCTTTCTTCCTATTTTATCTTATAATTTTTTGAAGAGTAGAAGTAAACGTTACTTTTTAGGCTATTTCTCCTTACCTTATATTTGTAAGAAGAACAATATATTTATACAATCTCCTTTTCTGTTTTACTTGTTTATTTCTGTTATACAGACAGAAATTTGCAGTCTTTGATTTATTGTAAAAGAAAGAAAAAGTAAGAAACTAT
>DAOUWQ010000301.1 GCA_030667035.1 Candidatus Heimdallarchaeota archaeon
AGATGAAACTGCTATTCTGTTTGATTTGCAAGGACCTAAAATTCGTATTGGTGAATTAGATGCACCATATTTTCTGAACATGGAAGATGATGTAATTTTAACTACTGACGAAATTGTTGGGAACAATGAACGTTTTACGGTTTCACTCAAGTCTTTACCAACAACACTCAAGAGAAATAATCGTTTATACATCAACGATGGAATCATTGGCTTGCGAGTAAAAAAAATCGACGGTAATGATATTCACTGCCAAGTTACTTCTTCAGGTGAAATAAGAAGTAAGAAAGGATTAAACATTCCGAATATTAAATTGGATCTCCCTTGTCTTACAGAGAAAGATTTTATCGATCTTGACTTTGCTCTGGATCTTGAACCTGATTATATTGCTTTATCCTTTGTTCGTGAAGCTCAAGATATAATCAGTTTAAGGAAGAAAATTCATGCTAGAGGATTAGATATTCCTATCATAAGCAAGATTGAACATGCTTTCGCAATTAAAAACTTCAATAAAATTCTCAAAGAATCAGATGCAATAATGGTTGCTCGAGGTGATTTAGGGATTGAAACTTCTGTAGCAAATCTTCCAATTCTACAAAAAGAATTAATTCAAAAAAGTAACCGTGCAGGGAAACCAGTTATCACTGCAACTCAAATGCTAGAATCAATGATTAATAATTCAAGACCAACACGAGCAGAAGCAAGTGATGTAGCAAATGCAATTTATGATGGCACAGATGCTGTTATGCTAAGTGCAGAAACTGCAGTAGGAAAATATTCTGTCGAATCTGTTGAGATGATGAATAAAATTGCTCGCAATGTTGAAAAGAAACTCAAATGGAAAGTTTTTCCAACAGCTAAACATTCCAAAGAAGATCAAATCTCTGAGAATTTAGCAACAGCAGCAGGAATGATTGTAAGCAAAACTCCTGTGAAAGCTATCATTGCATTTACAGAAGGTGGTTTTAGTGCAAGATTAATTGCAAAACATAGACCAAAAACGAGGATATTTGTTGCTACTCCAAGTGTAAAAGTTATCAGAAGATTAGGGCTTATTTGGGGTTGCTATCCACTATTAGTTAATCAATATCAAAATACTGATCAAATGGTTGTGGAAACTGTAGAAACAGCTAAGAAAATGAAATATCTGGAAGATGATGATATAATACTCATTTTATCTGGTTCGGTATTATGCCCTGGAAAAACCAATCTGCTGCGTGTTTACAAAGTATCTGATTTGCCTTCTCCACGAGAGTTCGCAGCTATCTCTTGAAATTAGGTTTTTGTAACCTAATTCCAAATTAGCTCATCTACTTTTTTAATCAAATCCACATCTTCAAATTCAACAAAATAAGCTCGTAAATCTTGAAGGAGAACTCTTGCAAAATAATCAGCTTCAATATCTCGTAAAATGATTGCGTTGTCTATAAGTCGAACCATAAGATCAAACTCAAATTTTGAAGGATTGTCTTTAGAAATATAGGTGTTACACTCTACTCCGGAAATTCTCATAGTTGTTTTCTTAGGAGGGACAAGCGATTTAATTGCTCGGTCATAAGAAGAGCGTTGAAGTTTTACAATTAAATCTCGAGTAAAGGCTTTGTTAAATACCTCTTTTAGTTCAACTAATGGTTTCTCTTGAATGCTTTCTTTAGGATAAATATTCATATGAAGATCAAATGCGAGAAAAACATTTCCTGCTCCTGTTCTAGTTGTTAACCCTTTCTCTTCATAAGGGACGATTATTTCTACAATACGATCTAGCGGACTCTTCTCCGAAGCAATAGATATTAATGTAGATTTCTCATCTTTATTGAATGTGATTTTACTCCAAAAATCATTAAAACTTTGAATTAATACTTTTTTCATTTTTGAAATATCCACAATAACTTCTGCTGAAGTCTCACACTCAATTGTGTGCATAATACTAACATTTGACTCAATTTTCAGTTCTTTCTCCTTTGCACTGAGCTTTACAGCTTTTTCTTTAGCAATGGTAAAGTAATCAATTGTTTTGGATGTACAGCGAGCAAAAGTAATAATTGATTTTATACTAGTAACAGCTTTTTGCAGTTTGTTAATTATCTCATAAGTAAAATCATTTTTTGAATAAAACACTAATCCAACAATTTCTAATGAATAAGGTAAAATGTATTTTAGGCTTGTAAGTTGATTAATATCATCTTGATCAATAGAAAAGTCTTCAAAAATTTCTGGTTTTTTTATAAAATGTATAACAGATATAACTGAAACTTTGTTATCTTGGGCATCTACAGAGCCAATTAGAACTGATAATTTTTTCGTATCTTTTCTTTGATTTGCTATAGCTTTCAGCTGTTTGCTTACATCTTCTTTAACTAATAAAGTCATTTAGATAACCTTAGCTATCACTAAATGGATTCTTTTTAAAGTTCATTTTAAAATTGAGTAAATTCGGGCAATAATTGGCATTAATATTGTAGGGACAATACTTTTTTATTTTAATTTACTTGTTCAATAAAGAAAAACAAATCAAGGTTGTTCAAAAATGAAACGAATACTAGTTATTGGTTCTGGCGGACAAATTGGAAGCGAGCTAGTTCCTTTTCTCAGAAAGAAGTACGGAAAAGAAAATGTTATTGCTACAGGTAGACGAACAGTTCTTCCCGAAGTAATAACTGAGGGTGGTCCCTGGGTGTATCTTGATGCTCTTAATCAAGAATCTCTTAAGAAAGTCATTTATGAAAATTCTATAGATCACATTTTCCATATGGCTTCTGTTCTCTCAGCAACAGGGGAAAAAATGCCTCAAACTGCTTGGGATATAAATATAAACGGTTTAATCAACGTTTTAGAAGTCTCGAGACGATATGGTATTGAAAAGGTTATTTGGCCAAGTTCTATCGCTGCTTTTGGTCCTACAACTCCTCGTGAAAATACTCCAAATGAGACAATTCTACAACCAACGACAATGTACGGAATAACAAAGGTTTCTGGAGAATTGTTGGCAGAATATTATTTCAAAAAATATGGTTTGCTTACACTATCTATGAGATTGCCAGGTATAATCAGTAGTGAAACCCTCCCTGGAGGCGGCACCACAGATTATGCTGTTGAGATTTTTTATGAAGCAATTAAGAACAAAAAATACACTTGCTTCTTGAAAGAAGACACAAAGTTGCCAATGATGTATCAACCAGATTGTCTACAATGTCATGTTGATTTTGTAGAAAAAGATGAATCAAAATTCAAACGACACGTCTACAATGTAACTGGTGTTTCCTTTACTGCAGGCGAACTTGCAGCGGAAATTAAGAAAATTATTCCTGAATTCACCATTGATTATAAACCTGATTTCAGACAAGAGATTGCAGATTCTTGGCCAAAGTCGATTGATGATTCCCTTGCTCGTAAAGAATGGGGCTGGGATCCAAAATATGATTTAGCCGGAATTACTAAAGATATGATAGAAAAATTAAGCAAAAGATTAGTTTAAATAAAATAGATGTTCAAGAAGCTTTAGCTTCTTTCTTTTATTTTTTCACTTGTTATTCGAGGAGATTTTTTGAAGGATAAAGAAATAGTTCGCCAAGGGTATAATGAAATTGCTCAACAATATCTTGATGAAAGAAATGAAGAGCTAGCTGAGATGAAATTAATACCCGATTTTATAGCGTTAATTCCTCAAGGTGGCAAAATACTAGATGCTG
>DAOUWQ010000333.1 GCA_030667035.1 Candidatus Heimdallarchaeota archaeon
AGATTAGGGGATATGTTATGAGTTTAACTGAAAAAATCAATAATTTGAGCAAGGGTAAGAAAATATTCTACGCTATTTCTTTAGTATTAGGTTTAATTGCAGTGATTGGTTTCATTCTAATTGCTGTGGGATTATCTTATAGCTTTGGCACAGTAAGTTTTATTGGATATCTGTTAATACTGCCTTTTCTAATACTTTTAGCTGGTGTTTTGATTAGCTATGCTCGTATATAGGCTATATTAGAAAAAAAACCAAAACTAGCTCTTTGAATTTGAGCTTTTTTTGGATTTCTTTTTCTCTCAAGTTTTGTGTTGTATTCATTATTATTTTACTTCCTAATAGCTATTCCATAGAGAGTGAAAATTAATTATTTTTAGATTTGAAAAAATGCAGATTGAAGCAGCTTATCTTGGTTGAAATACAAAAAGTTTGATAGGGGGAGGGAGGCCTCACGCCCAGAGATTAAGAAATAAACTTTCTAATATGGTCGTAAGGCAGAGATTATTTTATATTTGTATAATAAAAAGCTTTTGTCGATTGCAAAAATCAATTTTTTACTTCATCCAACGTTTGCATAAACAAATTTTTGATTAAACTCTTAATTTTTCATTAATCTATTTAGCATTTTCCTTAATTTTTCGTCGGGAGACTCGAGTAAATTCATCTTTGTCACCACAAACTGGACAACCTTTTTCTTTCAGCTCTTCAATATTTTTTATTTCCAAAGAAGATCCAATTTCACTCACATGTCCATTTTTACATTGATATTCTCTTATTGTGGGGTTTAATTCACCTGTATAGATTTTCTCACTAAAATCTAATGTGATTAATGGTTTGGTGCTCTCGGTTGTTGATAAAATACTGATATAGGTTGTATTTCCGTGCATTTCTGCACCTTCGTATAAATTAAAACCAGGTATTAATTGCAGAATCGCTAAACCCAATTTTGTGAGAGAGCTTTGAACTTCTAATTGCATTTTAGGAGGTCGATGAGCATAAGCTAAGTAGATCTTTCTTCCGGATTCATTTTTCAGAGCTTGAATTGCTCTTGAAAGAAATAACTCTAATCCAGGAATGGTGTATGGGGGGTCTGTAAGTACAGCATCAAATCTATTCATCAAATTTTCAGGCAATGGTTTTCGCAAATCATGAGTTACACAATTGATTTTGAAATTATTTTCTGTTGAAATTTCTTTTATAATTTCTAGCAATCTATTATCTATGTCCAAGACAGTAATCTTAGCATTTGTTTTTAATTGAGCTATTGCTAGTGAGGTAAAATCATCATCGCCAATTAATAGTATCTCTCTTCCTTCAAGATCATTATTTTCTAACATCAGATAAGCTCGACGGATAGCTGTTATTGGCCTACCAAATGCTTGATCAATTTCTGTTTGAGGTTTGGGTCTTCTCTCAGAATATAGTCTTTGCTTTGCAATCAATTTTTCAGCTTCATGAGGGAGTGCAATTCCGGTGCTCTCACATTTTTTACAGTAATGACTTTCAAGATAATAGATGCCTAATGCTTCATTAACAAAAATTAATCCTTTTTCGGTTAGAATAGCACCTTTTTTTTCGCGACTAATTAAGCCTATTTTTTCTAATTCTTTTCGTGTTGCTGCTACTGTTGGAATAGGCATTCTTAATTTTCTTGATAGACTTTTAGTACCAATTGTACCGTTAAGAAAAATTTCACGTAAAATTGTTCTTACTGCTTCTTTTCCTTCAAATATACTTGCCTTTTCAGCGATATCATCTAAAACACTGTTAGGATCGTTAGTTATATTTGGCATTGAAAATTCCCATCTTTCATTTGATTTCTCTTGGTAATTCTTTCAATTCAAAAGATTCAGGTTTTAACTTTTCCTTAATATATTCCCAAGCAACATGTGGGTCCAAGGATTCTCCACAAAGGAAAATATCTAATGCAGCAAAACCAAATTCAGGCCAAGTGTGTAGAGAGATATGTGTTTCTTTCAGAATGACCACTACACTGCAACCCAATGGAGAAAATCTATGAACAGATGCTTGAAGAACATGTGCTCCTGCTTTTTTCGCTGCTTCAGTTATTAATGTTAAAATTGCTGTTTCATCGTTTAAATCTGCTTGACATTTATACAAATCAATTAAAAGTTCATTTACCTTCAAAGGTTCTTTTAATGGATATTTTTTTATTTCTTCTTTGGGCATCGGGTTCATTCTCCTACTTGCTTGTCTAATTTGATAAAAATGACAGTATTAATGTATGTTTCCTTCGATTATTTTGCTTTCAGAGACAAAAGCATATAAAAAATATAGCTTCTTGTTCTATTATATAATCAAAATAAAGAGATAATACATCCAGTTTAGGAGTTTTGTACCTCTATGAAAACTATTGAAAACGAAATATTAGCATTTGATGAAGTCGTTTCTACTCAGGAGTTGGCTATGAAATATATTCGAGAACGAAAAACAACTCATGGTTTAGTTTTAACAGCAAAAAAACAAACTGGTGGACAAGGTCGATTAGAAAGAAGTTGGTCATCTCCTATTGGTGGTTTGTGGATGACTACAATATATCAATGTAAAACCCCTCTAACACAATTTGAAGGCTTTTCAATACGTTTAGGTTTGGAATTAATCAAAGGTCTCGAGAGTTCATTTCCTTTAGACTTTCAAATTAAATGGCCCAATGACTTGATAGTAAAAAAGAAAAAAGTAGGCGGGATATTGATTAATACTCGAATAAAAGAAGATATTCTAACAGAACTCATAATTGGGATTGGCATTAACGTAAACAATAAAACAGAAACATTGCCACCCGAAGTAGCATCAATTGCAACATCAATGAGTGAAAATTTGAGGGATAAAATTTCTATTGATTCAGTTCAAGATATTGTTCTTATAGCTCAGAACAGACTTTTCCAAAATGTAGTTAGAAATGAATTGGAAGATATTGGCACAAATTGGCCCAAAAAATCTTTCAGTTATCAGAAAGAAATCCGAGTAGTTACTCGAGAGGATACATTGACTGGATTAGAACAAGGAATTACTGAAAATGGTGAATTAATTCTGAAAACAAATTCTAACGAATTAAAAACCATCTCAATTGGGGATATAGAATTGTTAAGAATGAAATAAAAAAAATAGGGAATCGATTCCCTAAGCTTCAACTAATTGATTAACAAAAAATTCTTGTAATGCATCAAATGTCTCGAGACGAGCTTGTGGATTCGTTAGATTGTGATCTGCATTTGGAATGATCTTGAACGTTTTTGGATCAAATGCATTTGAGTAAAGATTTCTCACACCTTTCATTGGCATAAATCTATCTTTTGAACCAGCAATAATAAGCAATGGTCTAGGTGCAATTCGATTAACACAACTTAACGGATTATTTCCTCGAATGTCATTTTGCAATTTTTCCTTTACACCTGTTGCTGCT
>DAOUWQ010000384.1 GCA_030667035.1 Candidatus Heimdallarchaeota archaeon
AAACCATGTCAGAACTAGATAAAGAAGAAGAATTACTTATTTTTAAAATAAACAATCAAAAAAATACTTTCAAACTACTGATCATCCTCTGGAACAGAGGAAAGATATTCGGAAGCAAGATTAGAAAGCTAGGAATGAATGACCGAACATTGATAAAAGTAAGGGAAATACTGCACGAGTTTGAATTGATAAAATTAACAACTCTAGAAGGTTCAAGAAGATTATATTATGAGCTTACTCCGAAAGGGAAAAGAGTAGTAGAAAAATTAGTCGATCTCGAGAGAGAGTTGATTTCATAACTAAAGAATAGAGACGACAAAAGAAAATTTTAGGAAAAAACCTGTATAAAGGCAAAGAAAAAACAATTTTTGCTAGAAAAAGCAAAGTTTGAAAAGAATTGTAGCGAGTTTTTATTTTAAATAGGTACAAAACGAAATAGATAGTGTAAGAAAAAAAAAGAAAATTCCCCGAGAATTTTCCAAAGGCATTAAATTTCTAACTCCAAAATTCAGGAGGATAAATTCTGAATAGGAGGATGTAGGAGAAGAAGCATGAGGGGAACGGATTATGGAGACCACGTTCCAAATCCCTGTGACTTCTTCTTCTAATATCTACTTAGATTTACCACTTAAAAACACAAATTTTTTGGCAAAAATGCAGTTCTGAATACAATGATAAGAGTAGAACAACTAGTAAAACATAAGACTATTTAGAGAAATTTATTCCTAAAAACAACCCAAAGTGTGACTTTTTGTTGTAGAAGTCTCTTATATTAACTATTTTTCAGAACACTATATTGATAGTAAATACAACGGAGACACAAAAGCAAAATGAAAAAACTACATCCCCGAATTATATCAATAGCAATGATCTTATTGACCCTACTCGTATCAGGTGGTTTTATCGCAAAGGAAGCTATCGCACCTTCCGGTGGTGGAACGACAGGCGGCTGGGATGAAGAATTTGATCCAACAGGAGGATAAAGGTAAGTTTACCTTTCATCCATTTTCCTCTTATTCTAGAAACCATCTATTGTCTTGATAGCTATATAAAGTATCAAAAGGAACGCTTCGCCAAACTTTTGATGTCACTGAGAAATATTCACATTTGAAGCCATTATCCTCAATTTCCTTTATGACTAATTTTGAAATTGGATGAGAATAGTTTAGTCCGTGAATAGAGAACACAATATCCTCATATCCAATGTGGATAACCGTCCAACTGAATACACTTAATCGTTCAATTAGTGAATGAATTTTCTTTTCATCAGGATCACAACTAATCTTTAAAATCAAATACTCATTGACAGCCATACTTGTTAGAGTTAATTGAAGTCTAAAATCAATTAGATTTTGATCTAGCAAAGAAACTCTAATTCGATTCATAAAAGTCAAACAGTCTTGCATATTTCTAGTATTTAGCTCATTATCATTCAAGAGCTCTTTTAGCTCTGCTTGAAAAACTTTGTAATAATTATAGTTCACGATTCCATTTGATTGATAAATAGAGAGAAACCTTAACAAATTGCTATCTCTCTCAGAGAATTGGGTACTAATATCTTCTTCAAAATATGAATTATCCCAAGTAACAAGTTTTTTACACGGAATTTCACCTGAAATAAGTTTTTTATAATTATTAAAAGTCGGACTAAATTCATTATCAATTAGTGCTGTTTGGAAGATTCTATTTTGGGTTGGTTTTACATCAAAGCTGATAATAATATTCGAATTCTGATATCTTTGTAACTTGGAGCTTAAATTCTCTGCAACAATAAAAGGGCAAAGTGTTACACAATAGATGTATTGATAATCATTTCCTAAACCAGAATAGATTTCATAAATATATTTTATTTTTTCAAGTTCAACCATAATTCTTGAGTATGATTCTTGATTGTCAATTTCTAATCTAATAATTATCAAGTGGTAATGTAAACCAAGTTTGTAATAATTTTTCTCGACACGGAATTTTGCGTTATAGCGTACTGCAATTTGATTCAAGATTCGGGAAATACTCGCTGTGTTTATACCAAGATTTTCTGCAATTTGAGGAGTAGTACCACTAAAGCCTAAGTTAACTAGTTCTTCAAGTACTTGCAGAGTTCTTCTATTGAGACGAATTGGTGAAATTACTTCTTCAGGACTATTCGACAAATAGCGTAAAACATAATCCAATAATTCTTCAATATCAATTTCTTCGAATGGAGTGTCTTCAATAAAGTGGAAATAGGTATCTCTTAACAACCGGATTGAAATCGTTTGGGAGATAACTAATGTAAGTAATTCATGTTTTTTATTAAAAATCAACCTTTCTTCGCTAGTAACTTCTTTTGCTATAAATAAAAATCTAGATGTAGCGTTTGAGAGTCTAATTTCCAATGCTCGTTTATCATATTCTTTTCTCAAAAAACTAATAGCCATCAAATTCAGAAAAAAATCAGTTATTTCTTTTAGTACACTGAACAAATATTTTTCTTCGAAGAATAAAGAGATAGATTCCCGTATAATCAGAAATTCAAACAAATTGACCGAAACTGTTTCAGGCACTATTTGATTTACCCATGAACCGAAAATTATCGAATCAGAAGCTCTAACAGTACCAAAATCTGAACCAAATTCAGAAGCATCACCCATTGTAATGGAAATATCTGAAAGATTTCGTTCTAAATTCCACCCAGTTTCTTCTTGTATCTTTGTGACAACTTCACCCATTCCCGCTCGAATTTGTTCGGGAGATATTGGAAAAGAGAGATTCATGATAACAGTTTAATGGTTTTTACCTCTATAAAATCTTGCTGTCAAACACAAAATCAAGAGTAACAATATTTGAAATGAGAATATTGTTAATTTAAAAAAAAGAAAATTCCCCGGGAATTTTCAAAGGCTTTGGTTACAATCTCCAGATTCAGGAGAATACATTTTGATCTGGAGTGTCTGTGAAAGAAGAACACGGGAAATGGATCAAGGAGACGACATTCAAATCCCTGCAATTTCTTCCTCTGATAAATACTTCGAACGATTACTTAAAAAGTCAAACTTTTTGTCAAAATAGCATTAACCTTGACAAGGATATAGTATCGATACTTTTTCTG
>DAOUWQ010000221.1 GCA_030667035.1 Candidatus Heimdallarchaeota archaeon
TATTTGTATTTTTCTCGCAATTCAGGAATAACTTCAATAATCCAGTATCCATCTAATAAAATATTTTAATAGGAGTTTACACTTAAAACAAATGAAAATGGAGCTATCCATAGAGAAGCTGATTTGGAGAATACTAAATTAATCATATTTACTCCACAGAAAAAAAATTTACAGAGGCGCGATTAATGATTGACGATGAAAGTTTCAAAGATAAACCATATGAAGAAAAAATCAAAATAATGAGTGGAATGACCGAGAAAGAAATTAGTGATGGGCTTGAACAAATAAAGTTTATTTGTAAAGACTATTGTGGAAAGTGCCCAAGCTATCAAGGAACAGGGGAAACTGATCTTGCATTTTGTTCAATAGGTAAGAGTACATTAATCAAAGAGAAGAAAGGATGCCTTTGCAAAGAATGCCCAGTTTACAAAATGATGAGTCTTAGATGGGATTATTATTGCACTGAAGGAAATGCTATGGAACTTTCTAATGCTGAGAAATAATTTAGAGAGATGTGATTTCTCAAAAAATGACACAAAGATAAGGTTTATTTCTATAATTACTATTGAAATAGATAATTGCTATAATGTGATCATAATGAATAGAAAGAATTTAGCTGCCTTATTTACATCTATCTGTTGCATTCTACTTTCAATCAATACTGTTTTTGTAAATGGTGTAGATTTATCATTAACTGATGCAACACAGGATCTCGATCATTGGGTGGATGTGGAATTACTAGAATCTAATTTAGCAATAAAACCGGAGATTGATATTATATCTCTTGTAATGAATGAAAGTACTGTAGCAGTAACATTTCTTGATACGCCTTTTCTCCACATTGATAATTTCTATGATTTTATTGTTTACTGGAATGGAGATCAAAATGGTAATTTTACAGATGGCCATTGGAATCAAGGAAATATTATTTCACAAACATACCTGGTAAATAGTACTGGTGATATAATCATATCTGCGAAAGTCAATGATTCCATAGCAATTATTGGAAACACTCTTTATTATCCAATTTTGAATGCTTCTCTAATTGTTACTGATTTGGATCCAATTAATATGATTATGGATGCCCGTCAGCGTGATGGTACTGGTCCAGCTTTCTATCAAGATACCTTAGAATACAATACGGGTGAATCTGTTCCTAGCTTTTCATTTGTTGTATCAATTATTGGAATAGCAACTCTTGCTGTGACAGTTATAATCTCGAGGAAAAAGCACTAGTTAGTTATGTTTAAAATAAGAATAAATCAATATGAGGATTTGAAATGAATAAAGTTACTATTACAGGAAAAAAAGCCGATGGTGAAGATTTCACCCAAGAAGTAGATACTAAAATTGAAACTCTCTCTTTATCTGGCAATCAACTTTTATCTGTCGATCTATCTCCACTTCAACAATGCACTGAATTAGAAAGACTATATATTTATTCTAACAAATTAACCACACTTGATCTCACACCACTTCAAAATTGCTTGCAGCTCCAAACACTCGTTCTTGATTCTAATCAACTTACTTCCATTGATTTGGCTCCGCTACAAAGTAGCCAACAATTAAAAACACTTACCATTGAAAACAATCAACTCTCTACGATAGATTTAACCCCTCTACAAAGTTGTAATAAGATGATATTACTATCTCTATGTGCCAATCAACTTACAACAATCGACTTGGCTCCAATTCAGAAATCTAAACAGCTAATCTCTCTAGATCTCAATTACAACAAACTTACTTCACTTGACTTATCCCCCCTTCAAAACTGTTTAAAACTTGAAGCACTCCTCCTTCGTAACAATCAATTTACAACAATTGATCTTACACCATTACAAAACTGTTCTAACCTGGAATGGATATACCTTAACAGCAATAAATTGTCTTCACTAGATTTAGAACCTCTAAAAGAATTAACAGAACTAAAATTACTTTTATTGTCATTCAACCGTCTTACATCACTCAATTTGGACCCGCTTAAAAACTACAAACATTTGAAATATTTTGGTTTAGGTGATAATCAGTTATCTTCACTTGATTTGACTCCTCTTCAAAGTTGGCAAAAACTGGAAAGGCTCGAACTGCTTAATAACAAACTTAAATCTTTAGATTTATCCCCCCTCAAAGATTGTTTAGAATTAGAAATGGTAAGTTTATTGGGAAACATGCTAAACTCCATTGATTTAGCACCACTCCAAAACTGTTCCAAATTAAAAGAAGTATACTTCGATGATTCTACTACCATTCTCTGGAACAATGCTATTTTAGATATGGAATCGTTATCTGATGGTTTAGATGTTTATCAAGTACAGATTATCAAAGCACACCAAATGTATTTAGAAAATCAAAAAAATTAAACAACACATTTTGCTAAATTGACATAACTTATCTATTTGGAATTGATTAAATTGAAAAACAAACAAGCAGCAGATGAAATTGAAGAAGTTCTCTATAAAGAATGGGTTCCAATTAGTATATTTGTAACAGTATCGATCTCATTATTACTTGTACTCTTAGTTTCAGTTGTAATAACTACTGCTTATTCAACCACCAATGATAGTGCCTTAACTTATTCTCTGTGTGGTGTTCTCATTGTATTTTTCACTTTGATTGGGTGGAATTATAGAGGAATAGAAATTACAATAACAAAAGAAGAAATTAGAGTAAACTATGGTCTGTTTAATAAAAAGAAAATTTCAATTGATGATCTGCTGAGTTGTGAAGCAACAGAAGCGACTTTCAAAAAATACTTAGGTTTCGGAGTTCGAATTGGAACAGATTCATCTTTAGGGTTTACCACTGGTTTTGGAAATGCTATAAAATTAACTACTAAAGATTCAAGACCTTTTGTTTTTTCGACAAAGAACCAACAGAAAATAATTGAACGATTAATTAAACTTAATGAAAATTTAATAATTGAAAATCAAAAATAAGAAAAAAATGAAAGACAGAATTATCTTTCAAATTTTTTTATAGGGGCACATCAATACCGCCTCCAACAGGAGGTCTAGGATCTTCGGGGGGAGGAATAGGTGGATAATAAAGAATCTCTGTGGTGGTATCAATCAATCTCCAGAGAATAATATTCATATCAAAGAGAGAGATTATTGGTATATTAAAAAGTATCAATCTATTAAGTGTCATAATATCAATAGTCATTGTAACAATGTGTGTTTCTTGTTTGATGTATCCTCTATCATTTGTATATGGTGATTCGACAAGTCGATAAGTACTAACGCTATTAAAACGATAATACCAAATATATTCTCCGAATGGAAGATAATCATGGGTGAGAAGATAGCTTCCTGTAGTTCCCAGATCATATACTTTTTCGAAATATGTGCGACCAAGATTGATAACAAAATTAGAAAAAGTGATCCAATTAGCAGCAAAACAACAAATATTTCCTAGAAAACCAATTGGATTTACTGTTAGGCCTAACTTGTTAAACAGATAGGATTTAATAGCAAAACCAATTGATGCTTCAAGCATAAAGGTACTAGCCATTGCTTCATAATGAACTAAATCGTTATTTGGCATTAATCCTTTTCCAGATTCTGAAAATGTTCCTGTCTCAGTTATAGGCAATGATTCTTCAGGCTTTATAAGATAGTTAAAATTAGTGAATAATTCCTGTAATCCAATATCTGTTAATTCTAGGTTTTTGGTTAAAACTCCTAATGAAACCATTGTGAAGCTAATACTCACTCGGTAATCAATAATATCAGGAAACATTCCTAATACATTCTTGACAATTTCTGGATTTTGGTTGTAAATATTTTTGCTATAACAAGTAGGAATTATGAAGTTTTTATCTTGATGATTATTAGTTATCTTTGCTAAAGAATCCCAGTCAAGTAATTGATTATTTACTTGGATTTCTTCAATATTACTATGACCCATTAAGATGATATTCTTATCAAGTGAATTTGTGATAGATTCTTTCATATCATCAACACTTTCAGTAAATATCAAATCTGTTTCAAAGTATGGATCTAGTGATGTTACTAATTTCTCACAACTAGTAATTGTTGTTTCATCTTTATTAGATAGAGCTATTATTGTTACTCCATTATTTTCAATATCATTGGAAATCTTTTGGTTGCTAGTAAAACCATTTGTGGTTATAACCATAAATGAACTAAAAAATGACCCAACAAATAGAAGAACAATAAATAGTACTTTTACTTGGTTTGTAACTTTTTTCATATTTGTAAACCTCACATAATTATTTGTGAACAAGTATATAAGAATTATTATATAATATTATCATGTTTTATATATAGATATTATAAGATTTCGAATTTTAATAATAAAACAAACAAATTACTTTGTAACAGCCATTCTGTTTTTGAAAATAGTCTTAACATTAAGAACAATCTCAAATCCCCCATAGTGCTCAAAATCAGAAGTGTTCGGTGACTATCTTATTTTTAGGAATATCTAGAAAAAGTAATTAAATGATAATTCTTGA
>DAOUWQ010000058.1 GCA_030667035.1 Candidatus Heimdallarchaeota archaeon
ATAATTGAGCTTTTCCTAAAGAATAGCCTAAGAGTGCAACAGGGTTACCTTGGTCTAGTTGTTTTTGAATATACTCTCTTGCAAGTTTTGCTTGATGTTCATATGGTGGAAAGCGATAATCTTTATCACCCCATGTTGCTTCGAGAATTAGAGTATTACATTTGAATGGTTTAAACCCAGTTAAATAAGCTCTATCTTCTAAATTAACATCACCAGTGTATACTACAATATTCCCATTTTCTTTATCCGTTATCTTTGCTACGGTTGAATCAAAAGTATGCCCTCCTGGCACTGTTTCAAGTTTGTATTCATCATTCGCCCAGAAATCATGCTGATTGAGGGAATAACCAATTCTTTCTTGGAACAATCGAGCAGTAGCTTTGGAGCAAACCGCAGGAGAAATTATATTGGGTTTCTTTTTACTGCGTGGTAAATGATCGTAATGGGCATGGGAAATAAACATTGAACTAGCTGTAGAACCAATAATTTGTGGGTCTAGCAAAATCTCTGAAGATTCAAATGAGATGTTAATTCGGTTTTTACAAATGACTTTCAAAATAATTCCCGCATTTCTTCGTTAATATCAATTAATATCAAGTTTGTCACTTCTAAATAAATAGTCCCCTAAAACTTTATCTAATTTCCTTTTAGTAACAGAATAATTTAATAAGTAGAAAACGCGATGAAATGTTGTAAGGAAATTTATGTTATACCTTTGGGAAAAGATGATGTGGTATGCTTCCAACCTGGTTTGAATCTGTAATTTCATCTCAAGTATTCAATGCAATTTTCTTTCTTGCACCAACAATGTTAGCAAATGTTACTCCAATGCTTTTTGGCGGCGGATTACCAATGGATTTTAGAAAAAATTTCTTCGATAATAGAAGGATTTTAGGGAATAGTAAAACGATAAGAGGATTCGTTGCAGGTTGTTTAGGTGGATTACTTATGGGAGTTTTCACCATGTGGTGGTTTAGTAATGTTGTTGATGCAGGTTTCCAAGTAACACTGTGGAATGGTTTCTTTCAAGGTTTAGGAGCAGTAACGGGAGATATTGTTGGATCATTTATTAAACGCAGGAGAAATATCCCTTCCGGAGGTTCTCTAATGGTTGTAGATCAAACCGGTTTTATGTTCTTTGGTCTATTATTTGGAATGATTGGGTTACAAGGCGGTCTTTTTCCATGGACCTATTGGATAATAATGATTCCTCTTGCAGGAGTAGTCCATACTGCAGCCAATGCTGTAGGCTATACTATGGGTTGGAAAGAAGTTTGGTGGTAAAACATCACTTCTTAGGTTTGCTCTTTTTAAGCTATTTTTTGTAACTAAACACACTCTTATAAATTACACAGTAAAATATATCTTAGAAATATTTGTGTGTGTGAAGAAAACTGACCTATGTACCCCCCGAAAAGAAACAAAAAGGAGGCACCAGTGGTTTTGGTGACATTATTTACGTTATAGCCTTCTATTTAATTGAAGGTATGTTTATTTTCTTAGGTATACCAGTTGTTGTTTTAGCACTAGGTTTAGTCCCAATAACTATGTACTTAATCATTGCTCAAGATCATGGAGCTGAATGGGTACTCTACCTTGTAGGAGTAATAATTATCTTTTTCCAAATTTTAGGTATTCAATACTTTATGCGAAAATGGATATTAGAACCAAATAAAATGAATTTCAGGCAATGGATTCATTGGAGATTCTCCCCAACTGAAATAAGAAAACGTAGAGATGAGAAAAGAGCACGAGCTCAAAAAATGGACAAATGGTATGATGGTATGGATCGGGTTCACGAGAAGAGAGATCAACTAAGAGACGAACAGTCTTATGATTTGCGTGGAGAATGGTTTAAAAATACCGGTGATCCAGAACTGATAGAACCATCTCAGACAGAAGAAGTTGACATCGTTTTAGGTGACGCATCAAAGGATGATTTTATTAGCCTCGGAGAAAATACCGAAGATTCAACAGAAGAAAAAGCTATAGATGAAGAAAAAGAAGAATTCTCTTGGAGTTAATTCTTCAACTCTTATTTTTTATTTTTATTTGTTTTCGATGAGAAGAAAGGGAAAATTTTTCCTAATTAAGTCATCAATTTCTTTGAAGTCTTCCTTTATAATTGTTGGTTCAATTAATTTCTCTTGAAAAGTAACTTCAACTGATTTTCGTAAATTTGAAAGAGATTTTTCTAAGAAATGTGTTGGTCGATCACATAATATTGCACAAGTAGAATACATTCCTGTATCTAAAACTATAGTTCTATCTTCTGCAATAATTGCTCTAAGATTTTTTGTGCTTCCTAATGATTCATTCAATAATCCAGATATTGCAGAAATCAATGAACTTAGTAAATTCTCGTTAATTAAGGTCTTATTAGATTGAGATTCGTCATTTGCTGTTTTACTTGTATCGAGCACTCTACTGATATGAACATTGAGACCTATTTTCGTAAAAACTAGTATGAAATAGACATTCACAGGTAAACGGTAGATAAAATCAATTCTAATAATATAGATAATAGCAAATATCAACATACCAACTATTTTCACAGCATCAGATATATCATGAAAGTCAGAATTTCTAAATATATCTCCGCCAACAAATCCAACAATAAAACCTAAACCAATAATAACCATTGAAATTGCTTGAATTAGAGTAATTTTCTCTCGAGTGAATTTGTAAGCATTAAAATGGACAAAAGCACCAAAAACAAATATCAAAAGACCAAGCAAATTATAAGATATATCCCAAGACCACTCTAGAATATCAAGAAAAGCAGTATATCTGATATAGCTAAATCACCTGTTAAATTTAGATAATTAACAGTTGGAGCAAAAAGATAAAGTAAATTAAACGTTATTGAAGCAAATAATAAAATAATCATCGTGGCAAAGCGAAAGCGATTTGGTTTTTCAGTATATAATTCTTCAAAGAAAATGTAAATAAGAAAGTAAACGAAGCTCCAAATAATTAGAGATGAGTAAAGAAAATATTTACTAGCTACTCCAGTATCAACATATTGGAGTACACTAACAATACCTCCTATACCACCAATAAGCAAACTTAGTGTTAAAACGTAAGCAGTTCTATTCTTTCTGATGGATTGGTACATCATTAGAATAAAAAGTATGAAAAATAATCCCGAGATAATTGCTGAGACGATTAGTCCTATTTCTGCCATATCATTTACTCAAACATTTGTCAAATAAGACCTTTTTGTTTTAGGATAAATAACTAACGATATTAAACATAGGAAGGTTTTTTAAAAAAGGAGAAAAATCTCTTGAGTAGATGGTGATTACTGAAGTAAAGTTCAAAATTAGAAGGTATCCTGATGTCCAAGAAAAGCAACAAAACCAAAGAACAGAAATCAGCAGATATGGTTGTTACACCCTGGGAAGTTAGTGGAGTTATTGATTATAAAAAACTGGTAAAGAAATTTGGTACAACTCTACTGTCCAACAAAGAAATTGAAACGATGCGAGAATATGGTAAAGGTGAATTGCATTTACTTTTAAGAAGAGGTTTGTTCTTCAGTCACAGAGATTTCGATTGGATATTAAAGATGTTTGAAAAAGGAGAGAAATTTGTCCTTTACACAGGCAGAGGACCATCAGGACATACACATTTAGGACATCTTGTTCCTTGGATTTTCACAAAATGGTTACAAGATATTTTTGATGTTGATTTGTATTTTCAAATGACGGATGATGAAAAATTTCTGTTTAACAAAAATCTAGTGTTTGATGATACGAAAAATTTTGCTTATGAAAACGCAAAAGATGTACTTGCAGTAGGTTTTGATCCGAAGAAGACACATTTTATTTTCGATTCACACTTAACATCCACAATGTATAATATTGCATTAGAAGTATCAAATAGAGTTACTTTTTCAACTGCAAAAGCGGTGTTTGGTTTCAGTAACGATTCAAATATTGGTATGATATTCTATCCATCAATTCAAGCGATGCCTTGTTTTCTTCCATCTGTCCTAAAAGGAAAAAACGTTCCTATTCTCATACCAGCTGCAATTGATCAAGACCCCTATTGGAGGATTACTCGAGATGTTGCACCAAAACTAGGCTACTACAAACCAGCAGCAATTCATTGTAAATTTTTCCCAGGATTAGCTGAGGGGGGCAAAATGTCTGCTTCGCAACCTGAAACTTGTATCTTTACAACAGATACTCCCAAACAAGCGAAAAAGAAAGTAATGAGCGCATATTCAGGTGGTCGAGCAACTGTAGAAGAACAAAGAAAGCTTGGTGGAGAACCAGATAAGTGTATAGTCTACCAGTATGAGTACTATCTCTTTGAACATGATGAAAAGAAATTGGAACAAATGAGAACCGATTGCTTAGGTGGCAAATTACTCTGTGGTTTTTGTAAAAAGAATTTAGCGGAAAAAGTTCACCACTTTATTGCAGAACACCAAGAACGTAGAAATAAAATATCAAAAGAAATGATTGAGAAAATGATTATCAAGGAATAGAAGTAACTCTAGTTTTCTACCATAGAAAAACTGGAGAACATTTTCCTTTTTTGATTTGTTCTATTAAATCTTGAATAGTCTTAATAGGCTCAGAAAATCGTGTCACACACTTTCCAACTTGTGTATGTATATGAGAATCACTTCCACCGATCAAGGGTAAATTTAATGTTGCAGCAGCCCCTTTCGCTAATTCATTTGATAATTGAGGTCTTGCACCATTTATTTCAATAGCATCTATTTCTAATTCATAAATAAGGTCACCAACTCCAAGATAACCAAATGGATGAGCAGCAACAGCGATACCTCCTTCAGAATGAATCATTTCTATTACTTTATGGGCATCTAAATAGGGAGTAGGAGGAGAAGAGATACCATAAGCCAAAATATCACCTTGTGTTGTTGAAATTTCTACTGATGGAATAAGGACACTAATTTGATATTTATCAAAGAGTGCTTGGATAGTTTCTTCAGAATAATCGTGAATGTAATTATGATCTGTAACGGTAATTGCATTTACTTTGCCCATCAGCTCATTTAATGTTTCATCAAGTGTAATCCTAGCACAAGAGGAGTAACTAGTGTGAATATGCATATCAACTAAAAAATCAGTTGAACGATTCACCTTTGATATTCTTTGTAAATGTTTCAGATTCATTTGAAGCTCTAACCTAATGAAACAAATACTTCATTAATTTTACAAAAAGATTATCCTATTTCCGCCCAACTTCTTTGCTTTTTTCAAAGCTTTGTGAGCTAATCTTTGAGCTTGACCCTTAAACAATCGTCTCGACCATTGATATGGACCTGTAGGTCGAATTGGAGTATAGGGACCGCGTGATACACCAATACTTAGTGATGCAACACAACCACAATTTATACCCACTCCATTAATCTCAGTAATTATATGTTCAAGATCATTGATAATTTCTTCATGAGCAAGAGCTCCGGTCAAGCGCAACATGCATTCTTCTGTGCCGTGTATTTCATCCAAACCATAAATAACTTCACCGAGGTGCTTTCGAACGAATTCTGTAACTAAAGATGTAAGTGAACCGGTTATATCATTAGGTCTGTAAGCAACCCAACCTTGATCTTCAGATAATGCTTTGAAATTATCTAGATCAATGAAAATAACTAATTCTTCAACAGTTTGGAAAGTCAATGGTGCACCTTCAAGTTTATTTTTAAACTTTCACAAAAAGATTGCCAAAATAGCTAATAAGTGTTTTGCGAGTTCTCGAATCTTAAATAAATTAATTGTGGTTAGAACAATGATTTTTGATGCCATTTTTAACCTCTATCAATTAATTCATAAAGAAGGTATATTCGTAAGAACGTCAGAGGGAAAAAAAGATGTCTAGCCAAAATATCGAGGTAATGAAAGCATACATCCTAATCAATACCGAATTAGGAATGACAAATGATGTTCTAGCAAAACTTAAGAAAATCCCAGGAATTACTTCTGTTGCTGTAATTACGGGTGAATTTGATATTATTGCTCGTGTCGAAACTGTAGATATGAATGAAATGTATAACAGAACACAAGAAGTCCATCTAATAGATGGCATTGCTGAAACTACAACGTCTATAATACAAAAGGAATTCTAGATGCAAATAATAGCAATTAGTATGGATGGTATTCATTCTTGGCAGACAAAACAACAAGACCTATTGGTAGAATAAGCAGAAAATATACCTTCATAATTTTAGCTGTTTTGTCAGGAGTAATAGGCGCTATTTGGATAGCCATAGATACTTTTACCGGTTCTGCTATTGTAGTCTCAAGTGATGGTACAACAAACGAATATGTGTTTGCTATTCAAACGATGCTAATTGGTATTGTAGTAAGTTTACTATTCGCTTTAGTTTTGTGGATACCAATTAGGAAAAAGCCTTTGGAAGATTTTTTTCAGAAACTGAAATCAAAAAATGGACAAACTACAAGTAGTGTAACTACTCAAACAACACAAAAAGTAATTCAAATAAACCAAACAATTACGCCATCAAAAAAACGTAGATTTTCATTTTTAGGTCAATATATTGATCCACAATATCAGGGAATTAAAATACCAACAAAAAAAATGTTTCTTTGGTTAAGCCTTTCAGGTCTTTTTTCCGGCGTTAATACTTTCATTTATTTCATTCTCATAAAAGATATGGATTTGGCGGTATTTCTACCAGCAGCACAATTCGTTGTTGTTTATCTCTTAATAGGTGATTTAGTAATAGATAAAACAATGCCTTGTGCTATAGAGATTCAATCAATAATTATGATAGTATTAGGCGTTATCCTAGCAGCAGTCGATTTTACTGCCGGAGCTTTTGAATGGCAAAGTCTCCTTTTAGTATTTCTGGTGCTAAATGTAAGTGCAGCAATCTATGTTATCTTTCAAAAGAAAGTTATTGAAACTAAAGATGCAAAAGGTCGTACGTTAGATTCAACTAATACCCGTTTATGGACTTTATTATTTATGACATTCTTCACCTTAGTTCTCGCATTACCTTTTATGAGACAAGCTGATTGGATAGTTTTTAGAACAACTTTCGCACCTGCACTATTACCAATCTCATTGTCAATGATTCTTGTATATGTTGCTAGAATCCTCTATGTTCGAGCGCTTTCCATGGGTAAAATGGCTATAGTTAATTCCCTTTCATCAGTTTCAGTTATTGTAGGAATACCAATAACATTAATTGGCAGCTTCATTTGGCCCGATTATTTCCTATTACCAACAGGTGAATTTGCCTGGGTTGTCTGGTTACTCAGAGGAATTGGAGCCTTGCTAGTATTTACTGGTATAGTGGGATTATCGATGAGTGAAGTTAAGATAATTGTTCTAGCAAAAGTGAAAGGGGGAATGGAGTGGGATATCGAAAAAATCAAAAGTATTTCAGGGGTAGAAAAAGTTGCTGCTTTGACAGGAAAATATGACTTGTTAATTGTCTTGCGTTTGAGAACAATTGGTCGAGGATACC
>DAOUWQ010000119.1 GCA_030667035.1 Candidatus Heimdallarchaeota archaeon
AGTAAAGGTCGCCCATTCTAATTCCTTCTGAATCAACATTCATTTCCTTAATTTTTGCATCTTTGACAACGAATTTTCTTTCTTTAGTTTTTGCAGAAACTACCCAAGCTTCAATAACAATCGTTGTCGTTTTCTTTGTTGGAGCGAATTCTTCCATTATCTCAGTATAAAAGAGTCCATCTTCTTGGATGCGTAATACTTCTTCATAGAGAACATTTTGCTTCAAATCATAAATAGTAAATTCAATTTCATTATCAACGCAATCCTCAATCACATAACCACATACAAGCATACCTGTACCAACTACAGAAGCATCACTTGGACTGACTAAGCGAATGGGTATTTTTCTTTGACCACCCCAAAAACCACTTACTCCACCACCCATAATGGCAAATGCTCCAAACAGCATTAAATAGAGGATAACCCATTCTGCAAAAGTAGATGGATTTTCAGTAGCTAAAGTGTTCGTTATTGCACCTAACGCAACAGCAATTCCGGAAGAACCAACAAGGACTGCAAGAAAAATCAATAATAATCTGTTAAGAGGTAATGGTGGTTTTGTTTCTTTTTCCTCTTTGTGCAATTCAAGTTGTAACTCATCACTTTTCCCTTTATCAATATCTTCTAAAATATCTTCTTCATTTTTCTCTGACATGTGAGACCACCAAATTGTATAAATTAATAGTAGAAATCGCTTTTATTTATCTTTACAATTAAATGAAAATAAAAATAATAAGCTTTTTAGCTGTAAAAGATGGTAATATAATGTTAAAAAATTCAGCTACTAGCAGTATTTTGTTCTTGATTTATTAATCGATAAGCAATTCGTGATAAATCTATTGCAGTACTGAAATTTCCTAATTTGATGAAAACAACTGCAAGTTTATTCCATATACTTGCATTTTTAGGTTCAAAAGATAATGCTTTGAAAAAACAATTCAAAGCGCGTAAATAATTACCTGTATCAAAGTGTTCCTGCCCTAGTTGCTTAAGTAGATCTGAATTAGTATCATCTAAAATGAGATTTTGTTCTAAATCAATTATTTTTTGATTTTTGATAATTGTAAAATTGTGTTTAAGTTTATCGGTTTTAAGGGTCATCGATATTAATTCCAACGTGTTCTTTAATAATATATACTGATTTTTCCTTTTAAAACCTATAAATTAAAAATCAGAAGAGCGTTTTAATAGATAAGAATAAAAAAATCGTTTGTAAGTGAAACCTACGAGAGTAATATTATGCATAAAGAAATTAAACTAACTGTTAGTGGAACAGGATTTGTGGGATTAATAACAGCGGGAGTATTTGCTGATAGAGGATTTTCGACAATGGCATTAGATGTTGATGAAAAAAAAGTTGCTGCTGTAAATAAAGGAGAAACATTCTTCTTTGAGCCACACCTTCCAGACTTAATCAAACGAGTAGTTTTGGAGAAAAAAACCTTAACAGCAAGTACAGAAAGAATAAAATCAATACAAGAAAGCAATGTAACACTAATTTGTGTAGGTACACCATCTAAAAGTGATGGAAGTTGTGATCTAAGCTATATTGAAAGTGCTGCAAAAGATATTGGTCAAGCATTAGCACAAAAGGATGGATATCATCTTGTTGTAGCAAAATCAACTATTGTTCCTGAAACAACGAGGACGTTAATTAAAACAATCATTGAAAAGGAATCCAACAAAAAAGCAGGCATTGATTTTGGTTTATGTATGAGTCCTGAATTTCTAAGAGAAGGACAAAGTGTTCATGATACTATTTTTCCAGATAAAATTGTTATTGGGCAATTTGACGAAAAATCAGGTAAAAAATTGGAAGCGATCTTTCAACATCTATATAGAGAAGAAAATGATGAATTTTCTGGAACATGGGAAACAATTTTTGGTAAGAAAGTTACTTGTCCAAAAATATTGCGACGCTCAATTGAAACTGCAGAATGCATCAAATATGCTAATAATTCATTTCTTGCAACAAAAATATCTTTCATAAATGAATTTGCAAATATCTGTGAACGAGTTCCGGGAGTAGATATTAAACATATTGCAGAGGCAATCGGTTTAGACTTCAGAATTAACCCAAAATTTTTGCAAGCAGGTGCTGGTTTTGGTTGGTCATGTTTTCCAAAAGATGTTAATGCAATGATTACTTTTGCGAAAGAGCATAACCATAACCCGAAACTATTGGAAAGCGTAATGGCTGTAAATGCCCAACAGGCAAAAAGAATGGTCCAACTAACAGAAGAAATAGTTGGCGATTTAAAAGAAAAACAAATTGCAATCTTGGGTTTATCGTTTAAGCCAGAAACAGATGATATGAGAAATGCTCCATCAATAATTATTATTGATGAACTCTTGTCAAAGGGGGCAAATGTGATAGCTTGGGACCCTCAAGCAATCGAAGAAGCTAAAAAAGAAAATGACCTGGGGAATAAGATAACTTTTGCTAATTCTCTCGAAGAAATTTTTGATAATACTGATGCATGCCTCTTAGTGACAGAGTGGAAGCAATTTAAGAAATTGGAAGCTAAAGATTTCAAGAAGATGAAAAAACCAGTTGTGATAGATGGGCGAAGGATTTATGATTATAAAAAATTCAGAAAAGAAGGAATCATCTACGCAGGAATAGGTTTAGGGGAAATAATAAATTAGCCACAAAATAAGGTGAATTAATGATGAATCAAAATATTTCGTTAACAAAAGAATCCTTGAGATATCTAAAGGACTTGAAAGAAAATGCAGATAAATACCAAGTAAAAATTTCAACAATAGATGAAGCAACTATTATTGATTGTGGAATAAATGTTGAAGGAAGTATTGCTGCAGGATTGCTCTTTACAAAAATAAGTTTGGGCGGAATAGCAAAAGTAAACATCGATTTTCCCGCAGAGAAAAGCATTCCAATGATAGCTATGCGTGTGGAAACCTCACATCCTGTATTGGCTACTATAGGATGCCAAGCAGCAAGCTGGAATATCAACAAAGGTGATTTCTTTGGAATGGCTTGTGGTCCAGGACGTGCAGTTGCAAAAAAACCATCAAAAAGTTACAAATTAATTGATTACAAAGATGAAGCTACACAAGCGATTCTTTGCATTGAATCTGATAAATTGCCTACAAATGAGGTAATAGAGTATCTTGCAGATAAATGCAAAGTAGAAAAGAAAAATCTAACATTATTAATGATAAAAACGAGCTGCCTAGTCGAATATTTGCAAATGGCTGCTCGAGCAATTGAGTTAGGTGTATTCAAATTAGTAGAACAATTAGGGTATCCTCACGAACGAATTCTCCATGCAATAGGTACAGGTATTGTGCCTCCATTGTCAACTGATGATGATATCTCCAATGATAGAGTAAATAATGGATTAATCTATGGTACCCGATTATATCTGATAATTAAATCAGATGTTGAAGATAATCTAGATGAATTAGTAAAGCAAATACCTTCTTCTTCATCACCTACTTATGGCAGAAAATTCTTAGAGCTTTTCAATGAAGCTGAAGGTGATTTTTCAAAATTAGATTTAAATCTCTTAGCACCATCTGAAATCATATTAAACGATGTTAGAACCGGAAAGTTATATCAAGCAGGCAAAATAGATTTGAGTTTTATCGTAGATTGAGAGCGAATTTAATCAAACTTGAATCTTTTTTCTTCTTTTTCTCAAAATAAACTGAGCAACTAAAAATGAAAAAACAATCGAACTTATTCAACAAATTCTAGTTGTTCTTCTTCGGTTTCTTCTTCATCATCTTTTTTTGGTCGTGAGTCGATAACTTTGTTAACAATCTCAAGACCGTGAGTAAGTGAATAAGATGACATATCAAAGTGTTTTACACCACTATCAGTTAAGAATACTATCGATTTAATTCTCTTAAGAACAGAGTCCTGATCCTTCGTTTGAATGTCGTTTGCTCTACCAACTGATATAATATCTGACCAACTAATGCGTTCCCATAAGAAACGATCTCGATAGCGAATTTCTTCTGTATTTACATAAAGTTTTACTGTAGCAATACGAAGAATTCTCCAAGTAGTAATGAAAATCAAAACTCCGCCTGAGAAAATTATTACAAATTGAGCCACAGTGCTGTCATCTAAAAGAATTATTGCACCAGCAATAACAATGATCCCAATTATGCAACCAACTATAGCTCTAATGGAGCTAAGTATTCTTTCCTTAAAATACGGTGATAGTTCAACACTGAAGGGTTCATTATTTGCCATTTCTTTTTTCTCCTGTAAAGTAATCATTAAATTACTTGTATGAATTTATTATCCTACTATTGTTTAAAACTTTTGATTTAATAGTAAATAAACACTAAAAAAACCTTTCCACAGCTGAAAGATACTAGGTAAATTAATAAAAAACATAACATCAAACTATCTTCAGAAGAATTTAACAAACAATTTCAGTATCACTTTATGGTGAAAAAAGATGACTTCAGTTGTATTCTATTTTCAAGTACATCAACCATTTCGATTAAATGTAAATTTCCGAAAGGATAGGTTCACACATGATAATTCAATCGCTAAGCTCGAGAACCTCTATTTTGATGAAGGACTAAATAAGGACTTGATGCAGAGGATATCAAAAAAATGCTACCTACCAGCAAACAAAACATGGTTGAACGCAATTGATGAACATAAAAAAGAGAAGAAAAAAGTCAAGATAGCTTTTAGTGTTACTGGAACAGTATTGGAGCAAGCAGAAAGATACCAAGCAGATGTCATTGATAGTTTCAAACAGCTTGCTGAAACGGGTTGTGTAGAGTTTCTCGGAGAAACATTTTATCATTCATTAACTTCTATTTATGGCGAAGATAAATCTGAATTTAAAGAACAAGTAAAAATGCATACCCAGGCGATGAAAGATCTCTTGGGTGTTGAACCAACTGTCTTTAGAAATACTGAGCTAATTCTCAATAATTCAATAATGGACACAGTTTCAGAAATGGGATTCAAAGGCATTATGGGTGAGGGAATTGAGCATGTACTACCAAAAGGAAAGTCATCAAATTTCGTTTTTAATAGTAAAACGTCTCCGAAATTGAAAGTACTTTTACGTAATTACAAACTAAGTGATGATATTGCATTTAGGTTTGGTTCGGGACGATGGGAAGAATACCCATTGTATGCAGATAAATATGCATCATGGCTTGCCTCAAACAAGGGAGATTGCATAAATATTTTCATGGACTATGAATCATTAGGTGAGCACCTCTGGGCTGAAACGGGAATATTCGAATTTTTGGAGCATTTACCCAATGAACTATTCAAATATGACCATCTAGAATTTAATACTCCGAGTGAAGTGTTTGACCGTTATCCTGCTGTTAACCCAATAGATATTGGCGATTTTGATACAATAAGTTGGGCAGATGACCGTGATGTTGGAGCATGGTTACGAAATCCTTTACAACACATCTCTTTTGATGGTCAACGATTTTTAGAAAAACCAATTAAGAAACTCAGTGATAAAACACTATTAAAAATATGGCGAATGTTGACCACTTCAGATCATTTATATTACATATCTCAAGCAGATGCCGGTCCCGGAGAAGTGCATTCCTATTTCTCACATTATGAACATCCAATAGAAGCTTTTGCTAACTACAATGAAATAATTAGCGATCTTTCAGCAAGAACACTACTTATGCTCAACG
>DAOUWQ010000182.1 GCA_030667035.1 Candidatus Heimdallarchaeota archaeon
ATACAGCTTCTTGGATTATTGGAAAAAACACTCGATGCACCAACAATGATTGTTTTTGATCCTATGCACAAATTATGGTTCAATAGATTTCTTTTAGATATAGCACCAATAGTCCCAGCATTTCTTGTCAATTGGTTAAAACCGCTCTTTAAATGGGTTTTATGTGGTAATATGAAAGAGAAAGCTCAGAAAAAGAGATCAGAAGATTTTCTCGATAGTGCTGATGCTAAAAAATGGAAAAAAGCAGCATATCAAGCTAGAAAACTAAATCTGTATGGCAAACTGAATAAAATACAAAAAGAAATATTGGTTTTCAATGGGACAACGGATAAAGTTCACGAACAGACAGAATACCCCAAAATGGCAAAAGAATTACCCAATGGACGCTTCTTCTATTTGAATACTGATGAATCAAAGAGAGAACGAATGCTAACTGCTGTTCTTAGAGAATTTGCTTTAGTTGATGGGAAAACAAATATTCCTAAGTCTTTGCGGGAATTTGAAAAGAAATTGAATAGGAGTTAACGGAGAGAGAAGTCACGAGTAATAACTTACTAACTAATAAATTACTAGTATAAGAGGCAAGAAAAAATGTCAAATTCAGAATTTACAAAAGATGATATTGAAGCAACTTCAATAGAATCAAAGAAAACAGATAGAAAAAATGCTTTTCTATGGTACAGCTATGATATGGCTGATACGTTTTTCTCTCAGACTGTCATTAGCTTGGCATTCACACCATTCGCATTGCTCTTAGGTGCATTGAATGGTTGGGATTATGTTACAACTTTCGTTATTGTTTCAGCTTTTATGGCTGGATCAAATTTGTTAGTTGCACTAATTAGCCCCTATATCGGAGCTATTTCTGATACCCTTGGAAAAAGAAAGCCTGTTGTTATTATCGTTGCATCAATAATGGTAACTGTAACGATGCTCATAACTATCTGGGAAAACTTTTGGTGGGCTTGCGTTCTATTTGTGATAGCAAATTTCATGTATCAAACAGGAAGGATGCTATACGATTCTCAAATCCCATTCATAGCTGAAACAGAGGACAGAAGTATTGTACAATCAATTGGTGGAGCACTTGCTGCATTTGGTTCTATTATAGGTGTTCTACTAGGAATGGTTATCAATGGACTTGGACCTGCAGAAAAATGGTCTACTGTTAATACTAATATTTGGGAACTTGGTTCAGAAGAAATTGGTGCGATTGAATTAGGAAACTTACGTTGGCTCTTTCTGGCTGCAGGTATTCTTATCATCTTAATGTCAATTCCTTATCTTTTCCATAAGGAAAAAGAAACTCCTAGCAATCTTAAACCTAGAGAAAACCTTAAACAATCGCGAAGGGCTCTCATTGATTCATTTAAAACTGTATTGAAAGACCGCAATTCTATTCTATTTATTATTGGTTGGTTTTTCCTCGTAGATGCAGCAAATACGACCATTCTCTTTATGGTGCCAGTAATAGAAGGTGCAGTTGGGGTTGATAATTCAACTTTAACTTACATCATTATTATAACTGCTATTTTACTCTCTGTAGTATTTGGTTTCTTAACTGGTCATGTCTTGAAGCGTGTTGGTCCTAAGAAAACTTTCCTTATTAGTGGGTTAGCATGGATTGGCGGTGTTGGTTTCACAATGTTAGCTGGTTGGCAACTTTTTGGTATTACTACTCCATGGTGGTTAATGTTCTTTGGTGCTGTATGTATTGGTATTGGCTTTGGAAGTATTTGGATAATTGGAAGACAATTTATTATGGTTCTTGCTCCACCTGCAAAATTAGCTCAATACAATGGTTTCCAAAAAATCGCTGGAAGGGTTAGTGCAATTGTTTCTCCCCTAATATTCTCAGCAATGATGTTTCTTGGTATGAGAACTTTCTCCTTAGATGCAAATGATTCTTTTAGAATTGCTTTAGGAACCCTCGTGATATTCTTTGTAATTGGCATGATATTAGTTGCCTTTATTAGAGATCCATATAAGCGATACGATGCTGGAGAACGAGCTCCCTATGAAGGGATTTACGATAAGAAAGGCAAAGCATCCGAAAAAATCGATACAATGGACTAAATTGGTACTCAATTGAATAGTGATTAGCTGGCTTTTTTTCTTTGCCAGCCTCTTTTCTTTCTTTTTTTGAGTTTTAACAATTCTTTTATCTATACTCATATTTTACATTTATTTGGAGGATTTTAATTTGGCTGAATTTGAATCAATAGTAATTGATAAACAATATTTATTTTCCCTACTAAAAGAAATGATAAAGATTAATTCTATACTCGGGCAAGAATCAAATTTAGCTCATTATCTATTTGACGAAATAAAAAAATTGGGTATGCATGTTGAGCTTGAAGAAGTTTCACCAAATAGAGAAAATATCTATGCAAAATATGAATTTGATACAAAAGGTAAAACTCTAACTCTAAATGGTCATTTAGATACCGTAGAGATTTGTACAGGATGGAACACTGATCCTTTTCAACCAACGGAAAAAGATGGCAAACTCTTTGGATTAGGTTCTGTTGATATGAAGAGTGGTTTGGCTTGTCAACTTGCTGCAGTTAAGGCTTTAATCGAATCTGATGTAGATTTGCAAGGCACAATTCATTATACTGCTGTTGTGGATGAAGAAGGGTTTGGCACTGGTGCAAAGAAAATGCTTAGCAATCCAAATTTCGGTAAAGGTGCTACGGATGGTGTTGTTATTTCCGAACCTTGTTATGGACAATCACCAGACAATGCTCTACCTTTAGGGATGACTGGGAAAGTTCTGTATAAAATCGCTGTTATTGGCAAATCTGCTCATGCTTTTACTCCGGAAAAAGGAGTTAATGCCGTAACAGATGCTTCCCGAATTCTAACGGCTGTGGATGTTATTGATGAGAACCCCTTAATTAAGAAATTCCCATTGCCAACAGAAGAGGATTTTGGGGAAGGATCATTTTGTGTGTTAAAAATCGAAGGCGGTTATAAAACCTATTCAGTCGTCGTTCCTGAACGTTGTGATTTTGAATTAAATCGCTTAACTGTTCCCGGAGAAACTAAAGAATCAGTAAAGGAAGATTTTAATCAGTTTATCAAAGAAATGCAAATTAAATCAAATGTTACAATTGAGATTATACCACCTTTCTATTTGCCTTACAAAATAGCTAAAGATCATCCGCTCTTCCAATCTCTAGAAGAATCATTTGCTAGTATTTTCAAAAAACAACCATTTACTACTTATTCAAAAATGATCACAGATGCCAATACGTTCATGGGTGAAGGTAACATTCCGACAGTTATATTTGGTCCAAGAGGAGGGAATCTTCACGCAGCAGATGAATTCGTAGAAATGGATAGCTTAGTACCGGCTGCTTCTGTTTTCACCCAACTATTCACTAATTTTCAAAAGAAATAGGAGTATTTCTCTTCTTCTTATACACCATTTTTAACGCTTGCAAAAGAGGGACAGGTTATTGTTTTATCTACTCCTTCTAGGGTACGGATTTCATTTAGAACAATTTTCCCAATTTTATCTAATGATTCTCCACGTATTTTGACTAAAATATCCCATTCACCCGAAATGAGATGGACTTCGTAAACATTTTTTATTTCGGCTATTTGTTCTGCTAATTCTTGCTGAGTTAATTTTTCTTGTGATGAAAAAGAGATGAATACAAACGCTGTAACAGGCAAACCGATTTTTTCATAATTAATTTTCACAGTGAAACCAAGAATTATTCCATCTTGTTTCATCTTCTCAATACGTGTGTGTACGGTGACTCGAGGGATATCAAGATTTTGCGCTATTCTCTTTGTAGGTGCACGAGCATCCTTTTGTAATTCTTCTAAAATCATTTTATCTTTTTCATCAATCATTTCAAGTAACCTCTTGTTAGAACTAATTAATAATATCTTACACTTTATCTAAAATCTTTCTATTTATTGGACAAACTGTTCAAATTAGTGAGAATTATTGCCAATAAATCAAAGAATTAACTGAATGAAAGTTGATTAGTTAAAAAAAAAAGAGATAATATCAAGGATTTAACCTTGATAGAGTATAGTTCTTATTTACTATTTTTCCGGAGGAGGGACTTCTTCCATTTTCTCATCCAGATTATCAGCTGAATTCTGAGATTTTTCTACTTTAGATGTAGCAATTTTAAGTTGTTCTTCATATCTTTTTATTTCATCTGCACTTGAATATGTGACTAATGAATAAATGGATAGACCACCAATTGCTAAACCTAGACCAAATATTATCCATCCAAAAGCGTATCCTGCGATTCGATAGACCTCTCCAGCAATGTCAATATCCACATCTGCATAGAAATAATTAGAAAAGGTTGTACTAAAGTATGATACAATGGCGACAACATAATATGTTCCTTTCTCCGGAGCGGAAAAGGTAAACGTTTGTGGTACATCTACTGTACTCAATGATACACTATCTTCAGCTTCACCAAGAACATTATTAGCTAATATGGAATATGCTGTAATTAGATTTGGGAAATATATGCTCCCATCTCCAAATGATTCATAGTAATCTTCTTGATAAGCCATCCATAGAACTTGAGTTTCTTCAACGAAATTATCAAAGGTTTCTTTCTCAATGATCATTGCATGAATTTGATGTGTAATGCCTGGTGTATTAGTTTTTACTGCTTGGACGGTTATGGTGATAGAACTTGCGTATCCCATATCACTTATGCTTGGGGTTGCACCATCTGCCCAATTAGGATATTCTTGGATATTTAAATCAACATCACTTTTACTCCGAACTGTTTTCTTTGTTCCATTTACATGTCCAACAATCAATC
>DAOUWQ010000404.1 GCA_030667035.1 Candidatus Heimdallarchaeota archaeon
AGATGTTTTTGAATCCTCAGCTGCTGTTCGTAAAACTAAAGCAGAACTTAAGTATTCAATTACAGGATCTTCAGGATCTTCGCCACCATCACCTGTTACAAAATTAGAAAATTGTGAACCAGTAGTCATTTGATTGTTATCATAGTGAATAGTGATTTCATATTGTGTTAATGATGGAATTTGGTCACTAGCATTGTTAGCTTCTATCTTTACTTCCTGTTCTTCTTGAATAGTATAAACAAGATCGGAAGTAATTTCCCAAGTATAGGATTCCGCATTGACTTTAATAGGTTGATTTGGTTCGTATGCTTTGCTGAGAGTAGGAATAGCACTTACTTGAACAACAACTGTCGCTGCTTCATCTAGAGTAATTTCCTTTGTACCCATGTTGAAAAGATCACCTGTTAGTGTATCAAAATTACCGTCACTATCTGAATCAGATAATGTCCAACTTGACATCAAAACAAGTTCACCCTTTCCTTCAAATAATGGTACGACAACGAAGTAAACAATTGCTGCAGCGGTAACAGTTAAAGCAATAAGCAAAATAGTAGCAATAACAGGACTTACTCCTCGTTTATTGCCTCCCTTCTTTGGGAAAATTTTATTAAATATTTTTTTTGTCATAAACTGTACCTTCTAATCGATATTATTGTCTGAAATCCAATTTTTGTTTGAAAATTTAGATTCAGTAAATTCGCAATAATTCTCACTTTAATTCTCTCATAATGCTATTAAAGCGTTATAGAAACCCAATACAACTTATGTAGCTGAATACTCAAGTAATCTAGTAAATTCATCTGTATGATTTTGATCCAAAAAAGAGTGAAAATTAGTTTTAAAACATTATACCATTATGATTCTATTAACTGAATTACTTTATTGAAATACTCGTTGAAAATATCTGTGACTGGAGGTAAGTCTAACATATTTGCATAACTATTCATTATCCCTAGATTGATTAAAAGAGAGAAATTTATATCACTATCTTGTGATAATTCATCTAATTTTCGTGTGATTTCTTTTTTCTTCATTTTCTTTTTAAGTTTTTTTTCAATTGAATGTACAAGATTTTTTGTTGATTTAGTGTGTAATTCTTTAATAATTTCACTCAAACACAATAAAAATCTAAATGATCTATCCATAATCTGATCTTCAAGTAAAGCTTCTATTTTTTTCTTGTAGTTGTTGATTACTTTACCTCTGTCAAAAGGTATTTTTTCTGCTATGGAAAAAATATATTCCATTTCTTTTTCTGTATCCCAAAGGTTGATTTCAGAAAGTATCAGTTCATGCATCTTTTTAATAATCACATCACTACCTTCTACAGGAATATTGATAGTGTTACGTCTGTCTCTTATAATATTGGGTTCTAGAAATAATTGCTGATATAAAAGAGAAGTTGCTACATCTTCGTAAGTGTGAATTATTAATACCCCCAATATCAGTTAGTATACTATTAAGATTGGTATAATAATAAAAAACATTACCCTATAACCATTTTACTCTTTGGGAGAAAATCACTCTGATTCTTGATGACAAGTTTCAATTGTCCAATCAACAAGATGTTTGATTGCTTTTGATAAGCTCTCACCCTTTTCTGTTAGAGAATATTCAACTTTTGGAGGCAATTCAGTATAAACCTCTCGAGTAAAGATATTTTCTTTTGTTAGGTCTGCTAATCTTGCAGAAAGAGTTGCATCACTAATTTTTTCTTTTTTCCATCCTTTCTGCAATCTTTCTTTAATTTCATTATATCTGAATTTCTTTCCATCATGTAATAAATGAATTAATTGAATGCTCCATTTTTTACTTATGAGATTAAGCACTCGTTGAGCAGGAATTAAACACGGATAACCATTTTGTTCTTTAGAGCAATTGCTATTTTTTGTTTCACTTATTCTTTTATTCATACTACTTCACTTTCCTTTAGTTACTCAATAATTTTTTAGTGACACTTTATATATAATTACTTTGATAACTAAAGTAATAATACTTTAAAAACTAAAGTAAGGTGCTATTATGGTCTGTGGATGTAAAGATAAGAAACAAACAAAATGCGGTAGCGAAAACACTGATAAAAGTGCAGAAGATCAGCTAAAACATTTAAGAGAATGCAAAGAGAGCTTCACACTGAAAATAAAAGAAATTGATGAAGCAATTGCCAAAATAGATAATTAATTGTAATTAGCTTTGAGGAGATATTCTAAATATCGATGAATCTATTTTTTCTTTTTTTTAATTATAGGTGAAATTCTGAATGTATAGATATACTCTTTTTTCTTTTTCAATTTGAATTCTTCATGAGTGTGAGCAATTGCAGGCCAATCTCCACCAACACCCTTTTGCTCAAAATCAATATTCACCGTAACAAAGTCTCTTCTAGGCAATTTATCAATATGATAAGCATTTTCTAAATCATCTTGTGAGTAGGGCCAACAGCTGAAATTTAGTAAAGTATCTTCTGCAGTGATCAAAAGCCCAGTAGAATGAGAATCTAATAATGTAAACCATCTTACATCAGACCTATTCCCATTTTCTTGTGGTTTAACATAATTATGAATCATTTCTTCAACCTTATTAGAATGAATGCCTACTGCAGCACCTAGTTTTCTGTCAAATTGAGTTTCGTGAGGTCCTTTGCCATACCAGCTCACTTTTTCAAATTCCTTAGGAATGGCCATTTGCATTCCAAATCGAATCATATCAATTCTTGGAACGAATCGATTATTAACAATAATGTCACCATTCCCAAAAAATCGGTAATTTGTTATACATTTGGTTTTACCTCTCGGAACTTTCGTATAAACAAAAATGGAAACCTCTCGAGCAGAAATTCGTTCTGAAGTAACCTCTACTACTTTCTTTCGTTTATTTGCTTGCTTCCATCGGAAAGCTCTCATTTTTAATATTCCTTTCATGAATTTTGGGCCCATTTCAATTAAACCTAAATCATTGTCTATTGGAGCTCTCCAGAAATTTGGTTGAAGTGG
>DAOUWQ010000192.1 GCA_030667035.1 Candidatus Heimdallarchaeota archaeon
CACCATATGGAATTTCCTGGATCTGTGTCAATTTTGGATAGAACACTGAAAAGCATTATTAGTGATTATACACAGAGTTTCGTTAAACATGGTTTTAAGAATATCATTTTCATCCCAAGCCATGGAGGTAATTTTGCTGCAGTAGGAGAGGCAATTGAGAAATTGCAAGAACAATATCCAGACAACAATGTAATTGGTTATACTGATCTCTCAAAATACATTGAAATTATAGAACAAATATCTATAGAAGCTGGGATAACTGTAGAAGAAGCAGGAGCTCATGCAGGTGAAAATGAAACATCTATAATGCTTGCCCTTGCTGAAAATCTTGTAAAAAAGGAACGATTTGAACCAGGTTATGTAGGAAAATTCGGGGAGAAGGAAATTGAACTTATCTTTTCTAAAGGAATGAAAGCACTTGCGGTTAATGGTGTCATTGGGGATCCAACCAAGGCTAATTGGAAAGATGGCAAAGTCTACTTGCAAAAATTAAGTGATTTTCTAGTAACAGAAATTAAAAAACAAATGTGAGGTAATTAACCTCATATTTGAATTCTTTATTGTTCGGGTTCTTTAGCAGCATAAGCTGGATCAATATTCAAATCAGTTTCTTGTATATCGTCTTGCAAAATTTCACGTTTACGATTTCGTGTGATAGCAATAAAGATTATTCTAATGAGTGAAAAACCCGATGCAGGGAAGAACCATAGAAGTGGAGCTAAAACAAATGGTAAAAATAAACCAACACCGAGTGCTCCTCCAACACCTTCCCAGCCATCACCTGTCTGAATACCTGCATTTAAGATAATTGATACCAATACTATGTTTACTACCAACATTATTCCTAGTGTTGTCAACCAAGAGAAAGTATTAGCTTTCACTCTTGTCTGTTTTTTAAAAACTAATCGATAAAAGAGAATGTTAACTGTCAAACATATTACTAATGATAATACTGTGAAAAGAGTTATTGCTGCACCACTATCCATATTGAACCCTCCTTGACGAATTCAAGCAAATAGCAGATACTGAATTATTCTATATTAACATTCTTTTATTAATCATTTTTTGAATTTTGCCGCAAAGCAAAGATAATTCATATAGGATGTACAAGAATAACTTGAAATTTGCTATTATGAATTATAAGAACTATCCACAACTATAAGGAATAACTTTAAATTGTATAATTATAAACAATTTTTCGTCTTAGTAGATTAAAGATTATTGTTAAAAGGATATTAAAGCAAATGAATCCCCGCAAAGTAAGTACGCCTAGTTCTCCAAAGCGTAATTCTCAAATTAAAGCCATTATATTCGATTTTGATGGAGTATTATCATCTTTTGTAGTTAGACTTGGTTTGCCTCTTATCCAGAGTGTGATGATGGTAAAACCAGAAATTACTGAAAAACAAATCAATAAAGCATCCCTTGAAGTATTTTCACTGTTAACTACATTGGATAAAAAACCAAAAAATACTAGCTTGGCTAAATTCTCGTTCCAAATGGGGAAAAAAATGGGTATGACTAATTTTCAAGCATTGAAATTCATTATTACCACAGTTATCATGTATCTGAAAAGCCGTATGAATATTGTTCCAACTGTTGGCGTTCGTGAAGTATTACAAGAACTCCTTGCAGAAGATTATAAAGTAATTCTTTTAACAAACACCAGTAGAAAAGTGATCAAAAAAGCTTCTGAAACAATACCTGAAATAAAAGAGTTTGATCTTATTCTCACTCGAGATGATATTGATAATATAAAACCAGATGCTAGTGGGTTCTTTAAAGCTCTAGAAATAATGAATCTCAAAGCATGTGAAGTTTTGTCCATTGGTGATCAAGCAAGTGATATTATAGCGAGTAAAAAAGCAGGAATAAAAACGATAGCAGTTACTGAGAAAGAGATGGCGCATTAAAGACCACACTTACAACAACAAAATCCGGATTTCTTTCTAAGGGATATGAGAGATTTACCCTCTCTTTTGATATTCTTACGTGATTGTATTATTGAAGATATTCGAACTACAATTGATTTGAATGAAATCACTTTGAAAGAGTATATAGCTCAAAATAATCTTAGCTCATCTTAATGTTTGAGCTATCTCTAAATAATTGATAGAGAAAAACAAAAAGAAGTTTGAAGAAGATTAGAGAGCTCATTTATTTTTCTCTTTTTCAGGAAAAATTGTTTCTATTTTTGGCCAGGTATCGGTGAGTTCAGCTACAGCAAAAATATGAGAACAAATACCTCTATGTTTGAAGAAAGGACAATTACATTCGTACAGGCCTTCGGTATAGCGCACCCAATATTTGCCATATTTCTTACTTATTACCATATATTTGAACCAAGCCCAATCATCTGTACCTTGATATTTTTCTCCGTCCATAAATTGTAATTTTTTTGCATTTCGAAGATAGCGTCGACTCAATTTGAATTTGTTTGCTACTAATCGATCTTTCGGAATCCACTCTTTTATCCAGTCGGGCATTGGCAAAAGAAATCACTCAAAAATATTATTCCTGAGGGGCAGTAAATAGTAATTCTCTGAGCTCTTCAAGAAAAGGACGATATTTATCTACAATTCTATATAATTTCCAGAGACCCTCTTGTTTGAATGTTGCCATTCCAGAATCTCTTAGTATTTTTAGATGATGTGAGATAAGAGTTTGATGAATGTTAAGTACATACTCAAATTCACAATTACAAGCCCAATTTCTCTCGAGTAATATTGTTAGAATTTTCATACGAATTGGATTTGAAACCACACGTAATATATCGCAAAAAGAATCAGCTTCTTTAAAAGCGCGTATTTTTTTTATTCGTTCTTCCCAACCTTCAAGAGAGCAACATGAAGCTTTAAGCTCAGACTCGTCTATTAATTTCACAATCTTTTCACCGAGTTTTTCCTTCTCGAAATCTTTATCTTTCTTTTCTACAGTCATTTTACTGTCCCATCTTAGAGTTCTATATTTACAACTATAATATTAATTGTTGGAAGAACTACGATAATTGATATTATTAATTTTATAAAGGTTTTACGGCAGTAATTATTCCACTAAATATTTGGATTTTTTCGCCCTGCCAATCAGTTGGTATTGAATGATCAATATCAATTTTAATATCTATAAAACCAGCAGCTTGTATTGCTTCTGTGTATCCTTTTTGTGTTAGAGCACCACCAACACAACTGCACCATGATTCATTATCGTTTTGTAGGCTTTGAGGTAAATCTTTTCCAGCAATTATATCAGCATCAACAATTCGTCCCCCTGGTTTTAAAATTCTATAAGCTTCTTTGAATACAACAGATTTATCAGCGGTTAAATTGATAACACAATTGGAAATAACAACATCAGCAAAATTATCTTCTAGAGGAACATTCTCAATATCACCCAATTTAACCTCTGCGTTACTTATTCCCTTATATTCAATTTCATTTGTAGCATTTTGGATCATTTCAGGAGTCATATCTATCCCGATTGCTTTTCCTTGAGGTCCAATTATTTCTGCCGCTCGTATCAAATCATGACCAGGACCTGAACCAAAGTCGACAACAATGTCCCCCTCTTTCAATCCTGCTTTCTCTGGTAAATCAATTATACATCCAAAACTTGGGATGGATTGAACAGGTTTTAGAGATAGTTTCGGAATTTTTTGCTCACTAGAAGATTTTTCAGAACCCTGAGGAGTACAACATGATTCTTTAGTTGTTTTGGATTGAGCATTTTTTAGTGCACCCGCATAACTTTTCTTTATAATTTCCTTGCTTTTTGTCATTCTAGGATTTCCTCACAGAAGTATGAATCTATATGAAATAAAATTCATATAAAAATATTTTTATATGTTCAAGAAGTCGATTAATTGGTGAATGATAAAGTGAATCCGGAAACGCAAGATAGTTCAAAGACAGATCAAGATGATAAAATTGATTTAGTAATAACGGATATACAACCAGATATTGGAATAAACAACACTCAAAAAAAGGAACACAAATTAGGTGTTTTTGAAAAGTTTCTTGCACTCTGGGTAGCAATTTGTATGGGAATTGGTATTCTATTATCTCAATTTGTACCAATAATTGGAAATACCCTAAATAGCTGGCAAATTCAAAATATCAACATTCCAATCGGAATATGCTTATTTTTTATGATGTACCCTGCATTGTTAAATCTTCAATTAGTGAAGTAAAAAAACTTGGTAAAAATCCATTGCCTGTAATTATTACATTAGTGTCAAATTGGATCTTAGCACCTTTAGTTGCTGCAGGTCTGGGTTATCTATTCTTACGAAACTATGACCCTCAACTAATTGTTGCGGTTGTTTTGCTTGGTTCTAGTCCTTGTACTGCTATGGTTTTAGTTTGGGGTTCTCTTGCAAATGGAAATCAGGAACAAAATGTAGTTAATACTAGCATCAATACAATTACATTGATTTTTCTTTACGTTCCAATGGTTAAATTGTTAACAGGTATTCAAAATATCGAGATTCCGTGGGTTTGGTTATTAATTACAGTAGCAATATTCATTGGTATCCCGCTCATTCTTGGCATAGTTTCAAAACAATTAATTTTAAAAATAAAAGGTAAAGAATGGTTTGAAAACAAATATCGTCCAGTAGTAGGCAAAATTTCCATGGTAGCGCTATTATTTACTTTGGTAGTATTATTTTCAATCAATGGTCAAACAATGATCAGCAATCCAATAGAACTAC
>DAOUWQ010000401.1 GCA_030667035.1 Candidatus Heimdallarchaeota archaeon
AAGCCACAACGGCTAGAGTCTATTTTTTTACCGATATTTTTGCTTAATATTTCTTCCTATTCCGTATATAATTTTAATCTGAATTTGTTTGAATTTAAGGAAAATATTGTCATTGAATAATAACTTGCTTTCACCTAGAATTTGTGGAAACTACTTTTTTGACTTTCTAATTATTATCAAAGTTGAGATAACTACACATCCAAAAAACATAATGAATGATTTTTGGTATCCAACTGCAACTGATGGTAAACTTCCATAGTCAATATCAACAATTCCATTTTCAATCCTCAAAATTGTTTCATTATATACTACCGTAGGAACACGAAAAACAAACATCCATACTGTATAGATACCATCTGGTAATATTTCAAGTTCTGTTTCATTAATTGCTATATAATAGCCACTTTTTTTGTGAGTAATTCCAGGATCAACATCAATATAACCTATAGCACAAGCATAACCCCGTCCATAGTTATAAGTATCTAAACTTTTGTTTGCAAAATCTGTAGTCATATTTGTCTCAAAATTACAAAGATATGGTGTAACTATTGTAACTTTATGTAAAGTTGGATTTCGAATTGAAAAATCAATTGAGAAATTAAAGTGTGAATAACCTTCCCCCGGATTATTTAAATCTGTTTTACTCCAAGAAATATTTGTAATTGCAGTACTAATTGTGACATTATTATAAGCAATGCTTCTCATTGAGTGTGTGTTAGTAAATATAATCACAATAAAAAATACCATTATCCAAATTTTCTTGCTCATCCTTTTCATAAAAAAACTCACCTTATCTTAATACTAGTGTTTCTAAAAATAAATATCTTTCTTCTAAAATCAGTTCACAATGGACTTCTTAATCTGTTAATTTTCTTGCCATCCTCAAAGGATTTAAGTATTGGTTTTGCAAAGAATCGTATTACCATTGGAGGGTTCTCTTCCAAGCAATCCATTTTATAATAGGTGTTCGATAAAACAATGAACTTAATTTCAGTAAAGATTCCCGAAAACTCTCTTGAAGGATTAGATGATTTGGTGAGATTGGGAGTATATCCGAGTAGATCTGAAGCAATTCGAGTCGCAATTCGAGATCTTTTGAGAAAAGAACTCTGGGATAGCAAAAAACGAAAAGGTCAATAATTAGCTGACCTTATTACCGCTATTTTGAGATAGATTAATATCATTGATTATTACAGATATCTCAGAGGTTACTGAACAATGGTAGTCTACTCAGCTGAAATTGATTTAGATACTGAAGGCGAGATTCAGATTTTTGATATTACTTTGAATGTCAGAAACGTGGTCAAAGATTCTGGTATAAAGAATGGTTTGGTTAATGTTTTTGTTCCAGGTGCTACTGGGGCAATTTCTACAATGGAATATGAACCTAGAATGGTTGAGGATACGATTAACCTTCTCAAAAAGCTTATTCCAAAAGGCGTTGGTTACCAACATGACCATCAAGATGATAATGCCCACAGTCATCTTCGAGCCACAATGCTAACACCAGAAATAACACTGCCTATAACCAAAAAAGCACCAATTTTGGGGACATGGCAACAAATAGTCTTTATCGAGCTTGATACTCGAGGTCGTGAAAGAAAAATTGTTGTTACTGTTATGGGTGACAAATGAGCCATAATGTTTACACAAAATGTGAGGATTGTTCTTGAGCCTTAAAGAATTCATAGTTATTCGTTGCCCAAAATGTGGAAAATGGACCTATGCTAAAACAAAACAAAAATCACGCTTTTGTAGTCGTTGTGAAAAACAATTCAAAATTGACCCTGTAAAAGTTATTTATGCAGAAAATCATAAGCAGGCTCAAATCATGGTTAAAAATAGAAATGAGAAGGAGATGTTTCAGTCTCCATTGTTCAGAGCAAAGAGACAATCATAATATTATCTTTATCAAAGAAAATCTCTGCTCTCAAATTCTTTTTCTCTTATGATTTTACTTTATTTCAATGCTGTAGTAGTTATTTTAATCGTTTATAAGTTGAAAATAAAGTAGTCTCCAATAATAGTTGTTATTGAAAGAAGCGAGGAAAAATATTTTAAAGGCAAACTTTCTTAACAGCATTAGTTCTGAGAAAAAGTAAATTCTGGAACATTCGTGGTGTAGAAATTGAAACCAAGATCATGGCTTATCCTAATCATAGCAATTGGAACGATTTCGTTAACAATTGGACTTGTGTTGGGATTACAAGATGAATTAGTGAATCTGTTTAACATTGATCCAACAGCTGGTGCCGCTTTAGAAGATTTTCTTGAGCAATATTTAGCTGGTATACCACTACCTAGAGCAATTTAATAATGAACAAAGACTATGCGGTGAAAATCAACATGGGCACACGTTCTACTCAAGATAACAAAATTAAAACATTTAGTCTACGCGTACTTGAAGCTATGAATGCCAGAAAAGTCCGCCTTTTAAGATGGATCGTACAAATTTTCTCTTTCATATTGCTCAACGGTGGTTTGATTGGTTTAGGATGGACACAAATACCTTTACCTATAGAGCAACCAGGTGCTAACCCCTTTACAACTATAGTAAGCGCATTTGAAGCATTTCAAGCATTCATCTCGCAGGGAACGTTTCCGTTTCTTGTATTTGGAGTAAGCTTACTAATTGGAGGCATATTTGGTAGAATGCTTTGCGGTTGGGTTTGTCCCTTCGGTTTCTTCCAAGATCTTCTCAGATTGGTTCCAGTTAAGAAATGGAAAATTTCCAAACCTCTTAACAAAGGCTTAAGAGACATTCGCGCAGTTATTTTCTGGGCAGCAGTAATCATTGCTGGCTTCCTCGGTTATAGATATCTGGTCGGTGATAGTCTTGTAGGCAGTTTCAGCTTCTTTGATAGCCAACCTTGGACACCTTTGAACCCTGTAGCAACATTGTTTGTTATGTTCTTTTACATGATTTTCAATGGCAACTACCCCGGTGGAGCAGAAACATTTGAAATAGGTAATTGGACATTTATGTTCTACTTTAGAGTAAT
>DAOUWQ010000408.1 GCA_030667035.1 Candidatus Heimdallarchaeota archaeon
GGATGAGTTTCAATATCTAATTCAAAGGTATTTTCATAAAGAAGACCACCTGTTGTTGCATCTGCTACTATCTTTCCATCTTTTATTACACAAAAACCAAAACCATTTTTTCTGAATCTTTCCATTGAACCACAAAAACGGTTAATTTTTACTTTTAAGCTCTCTTCAAATTTATCAATAGTATCTTCATCAATTTTTACTATTTCATACCCATCTGGTATTCTTTTCTTCAGTTTTCTAATATGTTCGATATCTAAATTAGCTGAAGAAAATTTTGTTCTTGGTTTAAATATCAATTTATCTCCAAAATGTGCAATAATTAATTCTTTCCATTTATCATTTGGATATACAATTCCTACTTTATTAGGCATTTTTAAAACCAGTTCTTTAGCAACTTCTCCTTCACCTAACCCTCCAAAAGCTACCATATTTCCAAATAATAATACGACGTTTTTTGGGTTTTCTAAATCATCAACAAAAACTTTCCCTAAATCTGTTAGAAGCGTTCCAAAAACAAGTGCTTCCAAATATTTGTGTCCTTCAAATAAGGGAACAAGTTCAGCTCTTTTATCTTGTGGATATTCGTATAAAGTCAATAAAATCCCATCTATTAACGATAAATAAAACATCTTAAAATAATTATCGTTTCTCTGAGATTTATCAGGAAAAATTCCTTTTTAATTGCTTAAAGGGAAAGCTATTTGAAGGATATTGAAGAAATTGCATTTATTAGATGTTTGAGGGTACGAACTTTGGGTGCAACCAAAAAGAACGTAAGCGATTATATAGAGGAGCTAGTTAATTGGGATGTTGCTACTCGAGAGGAAGCCGCCAAAAATCTTGGAAATATTGGTGACGATACTGTTATTGATCCCTTACTAACAGCTTTGAAAGAAGATGAATCCGAAGATGTCCGTGCTGCTGCAGCTCGTTCTCTAGGCAAGTTAGCTGATGGCAGTGAAATTCCAAAAGAATTTGGAAAAGTCATTTTCAAAGAAGATGCACCTATTGTACGAAGAGCAATTGCTCTAGCTCTCGGGGATATTGGGAACACAACGACTATCAAACTGATGATTCCCTTATTAGAAAATGAAGAATCCCATTGGGTTCGTGAAGCAGTTATTGAAGCGTTTGGTAAAAATGGTTCAGAGAATTTTGGTGAAATTATTTTTCAACATCTCAAAACGGATCCATCAGAAGAAGTTCGAGTGCAATCAGCAATCGCCTTAATCAAATGTAAATCAAGTATTGATTTGGATAGTATTTTGAGCTGTTTTCAAGAAGAAAAATCAGATGAAGTTAAGAGTCACATCACAGAATTAATAGCTAAAAAACCGGATGAAAAATCGGTCGAATTTTTAACAAATGCACTGGAAAATGATGAGTTCAAGTTAACTCAGGCAACTGCTGCGGAAGCCCTCCACACAATTGCTATTAAATTAGGATACAAAGATGAAAATGAGATGTTGGATTCTCTTTAAGCCCAACTCTTGTTTCAATTTTTTAATAATAATTTAAAAAGTATTAGCGTACTGTCAGATTATACTTTATTTGTTTCAGGTGTATTCTATGAGTAAGAAAACTGATAAACAGATTATCGAACAGCGAAAAGATGACCATCTCGAAATTTGCTGTAGTGATAAGTATGATATTGAAATGTCTGTTAGTAATGGTTTTGATGATATCCTTTTTGTCCCTCGCGCTATTCCTGAGATAAACTTTGATAAGATTAACATTGAAAGTAAATTTCTAGGACATAATTTCTCAGCACCAATTTTTCTTTCATCAATGACAGGTGGAGTGCAAGAAGCAAAAAGTATGAATGAAAAAATCGCTCTAGTGGCTGAGAAGCTTCAAATTGGAATGGGTGTAGGAAGTCAACGCGCTGCGTTATTAGACCCTTCTTTAGCTGATACTTTTTCTGTTGTGCGTGAAGTAGCTCCTACAGCATTTATTGCTGCAAATATTGGCGCAGTACAGCTAAACTATAATGTTACATTCAAACAAATCCAAAAAGTAGTTGAGATGATAAAAGCTGATGCTCTCATTTTACACCTGAATCCTTTGCAAGAAGTAATCCAACCCGAAGGAGATCGAAATTTCGAAAAACTACTGCCTAAAATAACTAAATTGAGTAAAGAGCTAGATTGTCCAATAATTGCAAAAGAGGTTGGTTCTGGTATAGCTATTGAGGATGGTGATGCGCTCATAGAAGCCGGTGTGCAAGCAATTGATGTAGCTGGAGCAGGAGGAACGAGTTGGTCAAAAATAGAAGCAATTCGTGCTCAACAACAAAAGAATTTTACTAACCAAAAAATAGGCGAGTTGTTTGGAAATTGGGGTTTACCGACTGCTGTTAGTACATTAGAAATTTCTAAGCTTTCCGAAAATGTGGAAATAATTGCTTCTGGTGGAATTAGAAATGGTTTAGAAGCTGCAAAAGCATTAGCTCTAAAAGCAAATCTAGTTGGTATGGCTTTGCCCGTTGCTCAAATATTAAAAGACGGAACCGAAATACAATTAATAGAAATCATCAATCTTTTTATTCAAGAACTAAAGACTACAATGTTCCTTGTAGGAGCAAAAGACCTTGAAGCTTTGAGAACTGTTCCTTTAGCAATTGTAGGGAAAACAGCTCAATGGTTAACAGCTAGAGGTTTTGAATAAAAGTAAATTTACTCTCAGGAGTCTATCTTAATGAACACTTTGCCCGAAGATGATTCACCAATTAAAGAAAATTTAGAACCTCTGATAACTATTTTGAAAACCGAACCAGATTGGAATAAACGCTTTGGTGCAGCTAGTAAGCTATATCGTTTGGGGCAAGAGAAAGCAATTGATCCACTTATTCATTCCTTACAAAATGATCCCCATAACGAAATGAGACGATTTTCTGCTGATTTACTTGGAAGATTGGGTGATTCCAGAGCTACTTGGGCACTAGTGGCTGCTCTCCGACAAAGCA
>DAOUWQ010000238.1 GCA_030667035.1 Candidatus Heimdallarchaeota archaeon
ACAAGCTTTTAGAAAATATGATGGACAAGCAGTTCTGATAATGTCACCTGTTGGTGAACGTGATATTGATTTACCCGAAGCAGATAAATTGATTATTTTTGATTGTGTTAGAACAACAAAAACAGTGTACCAACAATTGAAAAGAATTCGTGGTGGACATGGTATTTTTCTCTATTATGAAGACTCATATGAAGCTAAATAAGTTAAATCAGTGATAAACACAATTCTTGAAAGGTATCCATGGAGCACTAAATTAATTGAAGTTTAATTATATTGAAAATAAAAAAATAAAATAAAATGAGTATGTTACTCATCTTTTTTACTTGGGATTTGATTTGGAATATCTTTCATTAATTCCAATTGTAGTTGTAGAAGTTTAGCCCATGTTTTAGCATTCTGAACAGCTCCGGCATCAACAAATCCTTCTGTTTGTTCATAGATTTGGTTAAAGATTTCAAAGATTTTCACAATTACTAATTCACTTGAATCTACTGGTACAGCTAATAATTTTTCCTTGGTTTTTTGGATGTTGTCCTTAATTGCTTTAAGATCAACGCGTAATTGGTCTTGTTCTTTAGGACTTACGGTAGTAAAAGCTATTGGGCTTATAGAAATTGTTTGACGCATGTTTTTGGGATCTGAAAAAGCCAATCGTGCAGAAAGATTCAATTTCTGTGTTTCTTCTAAAACATCTTGCGATTTAACTATACATCGCCATGTTAAAGCTGCTGCTGAATTTGGTGGTATTTGTGGGACCTTCAATTTGCTAAATTCTCTAACAATTGTTACTTCTTTCTTTGGAACCATTTCTAATTCAACATCGTGAGCAATATCTTCTCCAACATTAGTGATTAAAACTTCAATATCAAATCCATTATCGATGGTTACTTCTCCTTCCATCTTTAATTCATAATTCAATACTGGATATTTTTGTGATGCGTTGATGAAATTCTCTACTCCGAGAACAGTTCGTTCAACATAGGCGGTAAATTCTGATAATCCACTATTAGTTAACGCTGGAACAAGACTGGTATAAATCAACGTTTTTACATTATTCATTAGTCTAATGTCTAGCTGATCTTTTGCTAATATTAACTGAATCGGTAAATCGACTATTGCATTTGCTGTTGAATCGTGTCGCAAAGCATCAATGCGTGTTCGAACTTGTTCCACAACCTGTTGCGCTTGTTCATCTTGAGATACTAATATGAATAATATTGATGAAGTTGCATAACAAACACTAGCACCAACTGGTTGTTTCCAAACAATATATTCATCACCTGCAAAAACCAAATCTTGTGCTGCAAGAGAAATAGCTTGGGCAGCTTCATTTTCAATACCTAATTTGGTAAAAATATCTGCTGCATGCACTAAAGCTTTTGCTGAATTTTTATGTGTTTTACCATCACGTAAAGTTTGGGACCATTCTAGAAAGAGCTTTGCAGCATCCATCCAAGCTTTTTTAGCTTTATCTTGATCGCCTGTTCCCTCATAGTACGTGGCCATTTTTTCAGCCTTCGCTACTGCACTCGTATAATCTTTTTCGTTAACAGCTGCTCGTAATTCTTCGCGTAGCATTCTTTCATTCTCGCCGGACAGTATAAATGCCTCCTCAAACGAAAATATGAATTAACCATCATTAATACTATTAATGATGAAAATTATTCGCTTCTAGTAATAAATGAGAATATCCCTTTTTATCCTTTGTTAACGAGGTAAAACAAAAAAAATAACAAAAAAAGGGAAAAAGATGATTGGGAGGATTTCTATAGACTATTTACCGAAGATAAGATGCTATTTCATTAGCAATTTCTTCTCGTAATCTTGCAACATCACGAATCTCTAATTCTTCAGCTTGTTTAATAGTTTCTTTTAATTGAACAACTCCACCAATAGTTGCTATCGAATCAAAAGATAATTGAAATTCCACATCTAACCCCTTAATAATAATATTGACTTTGGTAGGTGGAAAAGTAATTTTTACATTTCGTATTACACCAATTTTTCGAGCAGAAGAATCAATAACTTCCTTACCAATTAATTGACCTGGAATGCTTAATTCATAGAGCTCAGCCATCACGCTTGCTGTTTGAGCTGTTTTATCGTTCTTTTTAGTCATTCTTAATCCTCCAATTATAATAATTGATAATTTCTATATCCTTTTTACATTCTCAATAAAAGGAATTTTAGAACTAGTTAATAAAGTATTTTGTCATTGAGATGTCACCCATTTAAAGAAAAAAAGGGAAAAGTAAATGAAAGCTAGGATTGAAATTCTTGAGCTTTCATTTGGGAAAAGACTTTCTGATTAGTTAAATCAAAGAATAGTTGGAATAATTTTGGATTGGTGGTGATAAAAGCAATGTTCTTTTCTGGATGTATTTTTGGTGCATAAAGGATCTCTTCGTTATCTTTAATTGCAATCCAAAAGTCCATTCCTTTGTAATTCATTGTGTTAACATTTCCTCTTTTAACTAAAGAGGTTAGTAAACTTACATCCTCTTCTTTAATTTTGGAGACAAGCTGATAATTTGTAACCTGTGGTTGTTTCTCAATTTCATAGAGGAAATCAGTGAGTATTTCAGGAGTAATAATAGTGATTTCTTCTTTCGCACGTAATAGCATATCCTTCATTGCTCGGACTATACATTCATTACCATAAATAAGACTGAGCTCCATATCTGCTAGAGGCATAACTTTCTCAGACATATTGACAATACCATCAAAGGTCTTTCCGGAATCATCAAGAAGGAATATTGTATTTCCAAGAGTATTATCTAATTTATTTCCAGCTTCTTGCATTATTGTTGTTGTTGTATCAATTTTATCTGAATTCTCATTGATAATATTCTTAATTAGATTTTGAATAATATCTTCACTATCCATCCTCGAAAGTGACAATATATCTTTGATTTCAATTTTACTGAGATCAATTTTCTCCTCAATTTTTGCAAGCCTATCAGTAATCGAGGCACGAGCAACTTCATCTTGTTTATGTGCTTCTTTTGTGATATTTTCCTTAAACAAGGAAATATCTTGAGCGATGTCGCCTTTCATTTTTTCAAGTTCTTTGAAAGGATCAGTTATTTTTTGATCAATAAATCTGGCCGATTCATCTCTACTCTCTTCAAGATGAGTTGTAACTACTTCCAAAACGTCAGGCACTGTAGATTCAACAGTAGTATTTACGTAACGAACAAATTTCGTTGTTTCTTCTGAGTGCTCTTCTAGGAGAGTTCCTAAGGTAGTTTTAACTTCACTTTGTAGAAAATCAAATTGTCTAAATAATGGACCAAGTGAATTATTTATCATTTGAGAAGTATGACTGCTAATATCACCTTCCATATCACGTGCAAGAATAACAACATTCTTGATCAAATCACTGATAATCTGAGCAGCGTTTTCTCTTGCAGTAATATCCTTCTCATCAAGATTTGAACCATAACTGGATGAAATGGTGAAATTTTGTTTAACTACATTGTCACGAAGTTCTGTAAGAGAATTTTCAATATCTCTTTTTAATTTCTCAAGTCTTTCTGCGACAAGGATTTTATGATGAATAGTCGATTTCTCAAGTCTATCTCTAATCTCTCTTGAGTCTATAACAAGAGAATCGGCATATTTGGAAATTGCACCAACAAAATTATTCTTACTTGACTCGAGATCTTCTTCAAAAGCTGGTAAAGTTTTTTCAATACTGTCAGAGGGCCAAGTGCTGAGGGTCATTCCTAAATGGTTCATTTGTTGGAAATTGTTATCAACCATTTGATTCAAACTGTGTTCTAATTTATCATATTTCTTTGCTAACTCATCAGCTCTGGTATTTTTTTCCAGTTCACAAAAATCAGCTAATTGAGGGACCACAGTTTTAATTTTGGTATTGAACTCACTTACTTGAGTATGAAAATTATCCTTAATACTTAACAGTCCTAGCTTTACTTCAGAACTTAGCTGAGCATAATCTTTCAAGAATGGTTCCATTGCAATATAGCGGGGGACTTTTCCAGGGAGTTTCTTAATATAACTTATCTCCTCTAATTGCTTAATCTGGATATAAATTTCAGGAAGATCCATTTTAATAGCTAAGTTAATTTCTCCGATTGTCGCATTACCAAGACCCAATACTGTAGAATAAACTAGAATCTCGGATTCACTTAAACCGCGAGCTCGTAAGTAATCAGAACTAACTTCTTTCATTGACACTTTTTTTTCCTCAAT
>DAOUWQ010000431.1 GCA_030667035.1 Candidatus Heimdallarchaeota archaeon
ACCGAATTGACCTCTACGCTTTCTAACCTTTCCCTCCGGAGAAGGCTTCCACGAATAAACACCTTCCAGGACGTCGCTTCGACGGTTTCCGACGGGCGCTTGAATTAATATCAACACCTAATTTGGGCATTCTGTCGGTTATAGAGCATTTACCGTTATAGGGGAGCCCTAAACCCCCACATAGTCTTGCCAATTGATTTTTTGCTTATTTGCTTTAAAAAGAATTCTATTTGCAGTGAATTTAATTTGAAAAGTAAATCTTTTCTAGACCTCTTATTAACAGATATAAATTTTAAACCAACTGTTTAATTAATTATAAGGAACAAAGGCAATTAGCGAGATACCTTCAGTAATTTTGTGCTGATTATTAGTTTTAAAAGCTCTGTTGGTGAATAACCATGTCAGTTGAAGAAGACAGAAAAAAAGCCAAAGAAAAAATGAAAGGTTATTGTGGAGTTTATCGTGAATGTGATGGCAATCCATCTAGGTTATGTCAAGGTCAAAGTTATGGCAGATATCTTGGTATGGGCGGAGCAGGATCTGGTGCTAGTTTTACTAATAACGTTAAGGCATTAGCTAAATTGAAATTACGTATGAGAGTTGTTGGTGAACAATTTGAACCAACCACTGAAACCTCTTTTCTAGGGACCAAAATTGCTATGCCAATAATGGCCGCAAGTGTTACAGGTGTTAATAGTTTTGGCGGTGATAATGCTATCACCGAAAAAGAGCTTTGTAGAGCGATAGTTCTAGGATGTAAAAAAGCAGATACAATTGGTTTTAGAGGAGACACCTATACATATTCACTAGAAAATTCATTTGGTATTGATGCTATTGCTGAAGCTGAGGGTTGGGGAATAAAAATTGCAAAACCGCGGGAGCAGGAAATAATAATCGACTTTTATAAGAAAGCCGAAAAAGCAAAAGCACTAGCAGTCGGTATCGATGTTGATGGTTGTGGATCATTAATAATGTCAAAACATGGAAAACATGTTTTCAATAAAACAATTGATGATTTAAAAGAGCTTAAGAAAGCGACAAAGTTACCATTTATTGTGAAAGGTCTGATGTGTACAGAGGATGCTAAAGAAGCTGTAGAAGCAGGTGCTGATGCTATTGTCGTTTCAAATCATGGTGGCCGAGTTTTAGATCACTCACCTGGTACAGCAGAAATTCTACCTGATGTTGTAGCTGAATTGAAAGGTAAAACAACAATACTAATTGATGGTGGCATTCGTACAGGATACGATGTTTTAAAGATGCTCGCACTGGGTGCAGATGGTGTATTGATTGGAAGAGATGTTATCAGAGCTGCAGTTGGTGGTGGAATAGATGGCGTCTATAGAATCATGGATCATTATCAAAAAACACTCAAAAAAGCAATGAAAATGACTGCCTGTAAATCAATACAAGATATTTCATCCGATATTATTTATTCGTAAGCTAAAGAATCTATTAGTTGGAACACACCACTAATCCGAATTATTCTTCTTTTTTCTTAATTTATAAAGCAGATTAATTTTAAAAGATGATGAGATTATAATCTTGGTGCTTGAATGACTAACATTACGAAGGGTCTAGAAGGCATTGTTGCTTTAGAGACTAAGATTTCTTTTATTGATGGGGAAAAGGGTATTTTGGAGTATCGGGGAATAAACATTGAGCTTTTAGCTGAACAGTCCTTTGATATTGTAGCCTATTTACTATTACATGGTGAAATACCTTCTATGGAAGATGCACACAGATTCTCTAAACTCTTGAAAACAAAAAGGGATATAGATGCAAAAACAAAAAGTGTTCTCAATCTTTGTAATTTTAATATTGAAGCAATGGATGCTCTTAGAACAGCTGTTTCTCATATGTCTCACTGTGACCCCGATCTAAATGATAATTCCTTAGATGCTAATTTACGAAAAGCAACCCGATTAATCGCTAAATTTCCAACTATCGTTGCTGGTTTTCAACGGGTAAGAGAACAAAAGAAACTTATCGAACCGGATTCAGAATTAACTCATGCAGGGAATTTCCTCTATATGCTTAGAGGTGAGAAACCAAATGATGTTGAAACGAGAATAATGAATGCTGATTTTGTATTAAGTGCTGAGCATGAATTAAACGCTTCTACTTTTTCAACTCGAGTAACTGTTTCAACAATATCCGACCTTCATTCTGCAATTATTTCTGGTTTGGGGACATTAAAAGGACCAATTCATGGAGGAGCAAGATTAGCTGTTATGAATATGATTAGTGAAATTGGTACTGCAGATAAAACTGAGGAGTATATTCTCCATTTAATCAAGAACAAACAAAAAATTATGGGCTTTGGTCATAGAGTATACAGAACAATGGATCCACGTGCAAAAATATTCAAGAAAATGGCAAAAGAATTAGCTGAAGATAATGGAGATATGAATTGGTATCAAATAGGAGAAATAATGGAAGAGGTTATTACTAGAGAAATTGTTGTGAAAAAGGGCAAACCAATTTATCCAAATGTTGACTTTTATGCTGGTATTATTTACAAATATCTAAATTTTCCTCCAAAATTGGCTACTGCAATCTTTGCTATTGGGAGGATATCTGGTTGGCTAGCCCATTGTTTAGAACAATATGCAGACAACAGACTTATTCGTCCAAGGGCGAAATATATAGGAGAACATAACAAGAGAGTGTGATTTTCTTGGTGGAAGGAATGAAGCAGCAAATTTCTCATGATATAAAAGATACAATCATAGTAAACGAAAAGGAATACGTTATTTTTGATCTGAATAAACTTAAAGATCAAGGTATAAGAAATTTACA
>DAOUWQ010000089.1 GCA_030667035.1 Candidatus Heimdallarchaeota archaeon
AATCATATATTGCTATAAATAGTGAAGCAGTTAAGAGTACAATTAAGAATAATTTTATGGAACCCTTTTTGAATCTGCTAATATGAAAATGGGGATTTATAGGCATAGAGAGGTCGTCCTTTAAGTTTAAACTTTAATAAAATACTTTAAAGTAATTATATCGACAATATTTTACTCTCTAAACAATTAAAAAGACTTTAGATTTAGGAATTTTAGAGAAAAAAAGAGAGGAAAGGAGAAATCCTTTCAAAAAACTACTTTTTCCCGAGAGCTATTCTTACTTGTTCCATTTTCTCTCGAGGTTGATTTATCATTATAGCTATTTCAGTTGTGGTTCTTGCGTTTGGTTCGACGTAAGTGTAGTTGATTATCCAATTTAATAGCATCATCACTAGATCAACAGAGATAGCTGAACCCGGATACCCATCTGGTATAATCATTGCCAGCGATTGTTTTCCTTTTGTTACTCGACAATATGGTTCTTCAAATGAACTATTTGCCACAAATTGACTTTTAACTGGATTACGTGTCCACAAACCACTGCCACTAGTAGCTTCAATAACATTACCTTCTCTGGAACCGTCTAAGCCTATGTCAACCATTAGTCCTGAACCACAGGGCATTTTTCTTGCTGTTTTATTGTCCAGAGTGATTATCGCTCTAATGATGGAACTTCCTGGTAGGGTTAAATAAGTTGTTTCAACATTTAATCCTCTAAGATATTCCTTATCATTAGTGATTACCCAAGATGATTTAATTCCCTTCCATAATCCATCTTCAACTATTTCAGTAGACGTTTCTTCCGGTTTGTAGAATGGATTGTTTGCTCCGAAATGGATAATTGCAGGTTGCATACCACCAATATTGTGGGAGAAGAAGAATCTAGGTTGTAATTCAGGGAAATTATCGATAAGGAATGTTTTTCCTTTGGAATCCTTTAATCTGAGCAAGTTTCCACCGATATCTTTAGGTACAACGAATGAAAGCGAACCGTTTGAGACCTCGTAAATCTTTCTTTCTCCGTCAGCTGATTCTTTAATTTTAACAGTATCAGTTGAAGCTATGAGTACAGGGAGATCAAAATCGAGTTCAAATTCAGAGCTGAGGTGTAATTGAAATTTCTCAACAGATGCTTTGGTATTCTCAGGGACAACTATTTCTACTTGTATTGGAAGTGGTACAAATGACTCGTATTTTGGTAGTTGAATAGTTTCTTTTCTTTCTTTCTTATCTACGAATTTGATTTGCCATCCTTTAGGTGCTTTCAAAGTTAGTGCACCTTGTAGTGGGTAAGAAGAACTGAAATTCAATGTTATTGTTTTGAGATGTGTTTGTCCAGCATGAACAATGTTTCCATCTATAATTTCAGCTTCAATTAGCTTGACTGTTTTTGGACCTACAAAATCTTCTTGATAGTCAAAAACTGTATTACCTACTAGTTGATTCCAACGATTTCTAACTTCTTGAAGAGAAACCATTCCAAAACAGTACCACAAATGAACTGGTTTGAAGATTTCTCCGGGATTCACTTCTTTGGTAATACTGTCAAGCCTTGAGAGTGATCCTTTATCAACTTTGACTTTTTCAATATTGTCTGGCTTCCAGATCCACGTTGTTAAATCTTTATAGATTAAACCTTCAGTGGCTGTCCAAGTTTCGTACCAATCCTTCGTATCTTCGGATACCAATGGACTTGTAAGAAAATCTGCAACAGAATCACATTCAATGATTTTTCCTTTTACTGGCGTATAGGATTTTCCTTTTGCTGCCATTGGGCTAAGGGTAATACCTCCACTAAATGTTGAAGTTCTTCCACAAGCATGAACGGAACCATTCTGGAGTTGATTAGCATATTCAACCCAGTATTCTACTTCATCTGAACCTGGGACTATTCTGAGATATTTCTTGACTTGTAATCCAGAGACTTGTAGGCTTTCAGCGCTAAGAATTAGCGTTGCATAATGTCCATCTTGTTGAAGTTCATATGTGTGTAAAAGTGTTCTATCTAATGAAAGACCGAAAGGTGGACCAGCTTGATGATTTAATTGAACAGATCCCTGATTATCTTGCTGATATACACGAAGATTACCTCCTTCAAGATTTGCTCGGACAGTCATTTTATCTGTTACTAGATAGAGTGTTTTTGTATCTTCAAATTCATGCAATTCAACAATGTTGTTCTTCTTAGCAATAATTGGATGATAGAAACAGGGCATTTCTTCCTCTTTATTATTGAAAGTAAATGATGGTTTTGCTTCAATAATGAGTTTATTCTTCTTCTGATCTCGTGGAAAAGTAATTGGGATTTGAATACCTGAGATGTCATTTGGTTTGATTGTATAATCAATTGTTTGACTATTATTTTCAAGACCAGGAATATTGATTTTGATTTTTCCTTCTAATTCTAAATCGGTATGATTAATGAGATCCATTGAAACAACTGTTTCTTTACCAACTGGCACAAACATAAATCGATTTTCATTAATTGATCGGAGATCAATAGCAGATTGTATTTTACCACTAGTGATTAGTTCAATGGAATTATCATCGAATGAAATTGTTGATTTTACCCTTTCACAACTTCTATTATTATCTTTGAATACAGTTGTAGTATTATCAACAGTGAATTCTCGAGTGATATCAAGAATTTCTCCTTTCTTAAGTTCAAATGACTTTGGGAAGGGTTTTTTCCAATTCAATCCCTCAAAAGCTTCCACATTCATTTTTACTTTAACATCTTGACCATTTTCATTTCGTATTCGAACAGTCATAGCATTAGGAATACCAATGAATATTTTATGCGATTTCATTCGCGTTTTGATAGAAATCTTCTTTCCATCCAATACTCTTTCAAAGCTACAGAAACCCCAACCATATCGATCAACTTCTGCTTCAAGCCTGTCTTCTCCATTTTCGAAAATATAAGAATAAATTTCCATATTCTCTACAGTTTGCTCATCTGGTGCTTGAGTTAGCTCTCGTTTAAAACTTCCATACCAGTCAGGATGTTTTTCAAAATAATCTTTAGCTAAAGGTAATTGCAATATTCCAGGAATGAAATCTTGCATATAGACTTCTGTATCTGGTACCCAAAACAAACCAATTTTCTTGTACAGCGGAACAGCTTCGAGATTCCCTGACCATGTATTGAGATCTACTCGAGTTAGACCATTTTCTAATGCTATCTCAAGAGCTTTTAACAATAACCTTTTTCCGAATTTCTTACCTTTTGCTTTTGGTGTTACTCCTAAGATAGAAATATACGCTGCTTTCTTGTCTCGCCAATGTGGATACAATCCACAATATCCTGCTAATGTTCCTTCTTCATCTACTGCGATCAAATCTGCAAATGCAGATGTTTTATCTAACCAATCTTGAACTCTCTGCTCTGTATATGGAATACTACCTCCGAAACCACCTGGCCAAAGCTCTTTGAACGAATTAAACATCTCTGCTGCATCTTTAGCCATAGACGGTTCATAGATTTTTATTGCGCCCATTTTATCAGTCATTTTTTTCAATCCTTAGTAATAGATAGCTACTATACTCCTAATGTTAATAATAATTCATTTCGTATTTTTTCTAAGTCTTTCTTCACTTGTTTTCGTACTTTTTCTTTCTGAGTTACCATTTTTTCTTTCACCTTAATCATTTTGTGTGAACTTTATCTCAAGTTCAATTACTACTATAGTGGTCACACAATAATAGTAAAGTGATGAATAGTGACCACCGAATTTTTGACTAAAAAGAAAAAAAATAAAAATCAAAGTGTTTGAAATTCATTTAATTCGTAACAATTTTATTTCGAAGGGATTAAATTCTAATTTACATTTATTCTTTGAAATTTCAAAACTTTGTTTTATTGTTCCGTCGATTTTTACATTGGTGCCTTTGCTAAACTGTTTGTGGAATTTTATCTCAGATTGTATACTTTCAGAAGATAAATTGAAAATTAGCACTTGAAGTTGTTCATCTCGTATTCTCATTGAGGACATTCTTAAATATTGATTTTCAACTTCAATTAGCGGTTTTGTAATATCTTTAACAGGTATGCTATCTTTGAAAACAACGTTTTGTGTTTCTAAACAAAATGCCTCTGAGTGATCTGCACTAAATGTGATTGTTTTTTCCTTTGAATGACTTAAGAAACTGTATCTAAATTGATATTCTACTCCTAATTCTTGAGCTCCTGGAGTTTCTAAAAATGGTCCGGCGTGTATTGGTCTCTCCGGGTAATCTGATCTCGAGAGATATCCAGTAGATCGGATAAGAGTTAATGCTAAAATTGATTTATCCACCAATTCAACTTCTGGTAATCCTTTGTTGATTAACGTAAATGCAGTCTGGTCTTTTTCTTCTGATTCCACTCGAATAAATCGTTTCTGTGGCTGAATTCCTGAAGGTTGTTCAACAGCATCTTTGTTCTCAATAGCTTCTCCAAGTCTCTCAGTAAAACCAAAATGTGTTGATGTAATTGTATTTGTTGAATCATAAGGCATTGGGAAACAAATTCTAAATCTATGATCTTTTGCTGTGTTAACGAGTTTAGTAGTGATATCTATTCTAGGTATATCTCTATAAAATCTGAATGTTGTTTCTATGACTATTTTTGCTTTCCCAGTTCTCTTTTCCCGTTTTTCATCAACTTCTTTAAACGTTTCAAAAGTTAATTTTTGATTTATTTCACTTACGAGTGATCCTTTCAAAGTAATTTTTCTTTTTACTTTTGAAACTTTAGTGACAAGTGGACCAAGTCGACCAAATGTGTACTCATCTCCACGATCACCCCAATCTTCGAAGTAGTGGAGATTACGAAACTCAGTTTGTAAATCTTTATCGTATAAATTCACTGATCCATTTTTATTGAATATAATATTATAGAATTGATTACTGACAGAGTTTTTAGTTACTATAATTGGTTCGATTTCTGTTTTACTTCCTTCCTTTTTCAGAGTTATTTTTGTAAATGACCAAGGATTCGTGGGTAACAATGCAATATACGATTGTTTACTTCCCAATGAAACTTTGATGTGAAACTTCTTGTATTTCTTACTGTCTAAAATTTCCACCGCTTGATGTTGCATTGCTTTCACATCAAATTCTCCAATTGATTCTTTATCACAAAGTAATGAAATATCTAGTATTGTTGGATCGCTATCTCTTGGAGCAAAGGATACTTCATTGATATAAACATCCATTAGCCTTCTACCAGGTAGCATTTTCAAACCTGCTCGAGTAACCATTGGACTCATAGTACTTTCAAAAAAGATATCTTCCGCTAATGTCATAGGTTGAATATCGTATTTTTCTCCCGATACTGTTTCGATTGATTTAATCTCATTGTCATCTAAAGAAAATTCCACACTCATAGGTATCTTTGAATTGTTTGTTGGATTGAATAGTAAACAGGAAGAATCGCTTTTTTTAGTTTCCATTTTTTCTATCATTTCAAGTGAATCTTTAATTACTGATTCTACGATACCTTCCGCCCATGAATAGCGTGATTTCATCTCTTCATGAGTTTTATCAACTGAACATCCACAAATAGAATCATGTGGTTGATTTTTTAGCAACCATTTCCAAGCTAGATTCAGATAAGAAGTAGGATATTTCTTAGCTAGATTTAAATGTAAAATTGCACTAATGGGTTCTCCATGATGCACTAATAAATCCTCTATTTTTGTATCCCATTGTTTTATCCACATTCTTGCGGAATACGTATCTTGTAATAACGGTGCTTTTACTGATGAACGAAATTCTCCATAATAAATTGGTGGAGAGTACTTTTCATTTGCAATCAAATCTTTTAATTTGGATATATATTCATCCAAAAGACCTATTGTTAGTTTTAACTTGTCATTTGACAATTTTGGTATTTGTTCAATCAAAAATGTTTGAGGTAACTGATGATCTGTTCCATTCATCAGAAGATAAAATGGAAACGGCGAATAAGGTTTCAATTCACTTATTTTCTCATCAATCAATTCTTTTACTAAATCAATGTTATCTGATAATCCGGCAAAATTACCATAGCTAAAAGGAAGATAGTTGCCCAAAATCTGACTCTTTGATTTTGGATGACTTTTCCAAATAAAAGGTACTTTTGTTATTTCAGGTCCAACACCTCTCCACATAACCGCAGCAGTAAAATTAGTCAAATCAGATAATATCTGTGGGATGGCTCGAGTGTGACCAAATTGATCAGGTAAATATCCCACTTGCATCTGAGGGATATCTAAGTTTTTAGCAAGATCAAAACTAACTTCAAGATTGCGGATTAAACTCTCTTGGCCTACTAACCATTCATCTGGAAGAATATACCAAGGTCCAACGGAAATCTTTTTTTCGCGTATTAATTTGAGAAGCCTTTCTTTATTTTCTGGTCGTATTTCAAAGTAATCTTCAAGAACAATTGTTTGTCCATCAAGCATAAAATAGTACTCTTTTTTCTCCATTATCTTGAGTAATTCATCAATTAATTTAACAAGTTTGTATCGAAAATATTGAAAAGGTAAA
>DAOUWQ010000474.1 GCA_030667035.1 Candidatus Heimdallarchaeota archaeon
CATGCTATGAAAATGACTGGGTATATGCAGTGGGCTAGTTCATCAAAAGAACCAATTATATTATTTGTTGAAAGACAGGCCGGACATGGAGCTGGGAAACCAATTGATAAAGTAGCAGAGGCGGAAGCAAATAAATTCACCTTTCTTGGGTGGAAAACGGGAATGAAGTTATAATCAAAGATTTACTCGAAAGTAAGGTGATATAATTGAGAATACAACTAGAACAAGGAGATATTACGAATATTCAAGCTGATGCTATTGTCAATGCAGCGAACAATGAACTATGGATGGGTGCTGGTGTTGCAGGTGCCATCAAAAGAAAAGGTGGTATAGAAATAGAAAAAGATGCAATGAGCAAAGGACCGATAGAACACGGTGGAGCCATAGAATCAATTGCTGGTAAATTGAATGCTAAATATGTTATACATGCTGCTGGCATGAGAAGCGACGGATACATTACAAAAGAAAGTTTGTCTAAATCAGTTGAAAACAGTTTATTTGTTGCAGAAAAATTGCAATTACAATCGATTGCTTTTCCTGCAATTGGTACAGGTATTGCTGGATTTTCTGCAGAAGAATGTGCAAAAATAATGCTAGATGTATTTAGAAATTTCAAATATACAATTCTGGAGAAAGTTATTCTAGTCCTATATAGCGATGAAATGTATTCACTGTTTCTAAAAGTTGCTGGAAATAAAGAAATTGAATTGTAACTCTGCGTTACAATTACTAATTTTCTTCTGAAGGTTCTTGATCTTCAGTTTTGGTAGTTTCTTCTAAAGCTTTTTGAGCTTTAGCGATATTTTCTTCTTTATTATCTTCTTCCTTAGAAAAATCCATTTCGCGTTCTACTAAAACATCTAGTATTTTAAGTGAGAGTGCTTGGCATTGATCAATAACTCGTTCTGCTTCCAAAGTATCTGTGTATAATTGTTCCTCAGAGCCTTTAATTAATGGCAAGACAGATGCATTCCATATTCCTTTAGCTTCGGTATAAAGTGTTTGTGCGTCAGTAGCGAATTCTGTTAATCCCTCTCTAGAGGCTGTACTTAATGTATGAGGAATCATTTTCTTGTTTAGTAAATCCTCTAGTTCTTTTTCATAACCTAATAAAATGGTGATAATCTTTTCCATTTCAGCTTTCTTCTGATCTATTACCGAAGGCTCTACTTTTTCTCTCTTCTTTGGTAGATCAATTGTTGGTGCTGGAACTGGTTCATCTTTTACGGTTTCCGGTGGAACGTCTGTTGCTAGATCTGTTTCAGAAATTACTAGTGTGTCACCATCCTCTTGACTTGTTTTCATTGTGTCTTCAAATCGTTTCTTGGCTGCTACTTCAATATTATCACGTTCAGTTTTCTCCCAAGACATATCACGACCTTTAGCTGTTTCGCTAGCATATAATTCTGATTCTTCACGTTCTAATTGTTTTTTAGTTGAAGATTTCTTAGGTCTAAATTGCCTGGCAATTAAGAATGAGATTGTTAAAAATAATGCGACTGTAGCAACGCAGATTATTACTATGAATATAATTTGGGAGTAGTCAATAGGCTCCGATACACTTGGAGGAACTGAATTTGGGTCTAAAGGATCTGTACCATAATTTACTTCCACACCATCATTAAAACCATCTCCGTCGGTGTCAGGATTTGTGGGGTCGGTCCAGATGCGTGATTCGAAATCAGTTGTGAGGCCATCTCCATCCAAATCTAAATCAACATCATCAATAACAAGTGGATTTAATCCCCACATAACTTCATAACCATCAGTGAGCGTGTCTCCATCAGAGTCAATTTTGAGTGGGTCAGTAAGATAATCATTAACTTCCTCTCCATCTAAAAGAAAGTCACCATCTGTATCTTCTAAATGGGGGTTTGTTCCTATTTGATATTCCTCCAGATTTGATAATTCATCCTTATCACCATCTATTGCTGCATCTGAGCTATTTGTTGGGTTAAGATTTGTTAAGATTTCATAATCATCAGGCATACCGTCTGAATCTGTATCACTAGCTAATGGGTTTGTGCCGTAGATCAATATTTCATTTCCATCAGAGATTGTGTCTCCGTCTGTATCACTTAAAGCTGGGTCAGTCCCATAAATGGCTTCATCTAAATCAGATAGACCATCTCCGTCCGTGTCAATAAAACCGTATGTAATATAAGCTTCAGTTGTAAGCTGGTATCGTTCAACGTATGCAATATAATAATTGCCAAAATTGTCAATAGTGATTGAAGGATCATGGGCGATACTTGAGGTTGAGCTTACTCTCTTTTCTAAACCCCAATTGTTAGCTGCATTTTTCTGTTTAAGATAGATCAGTGAATCTCCAGAAATATCTGTTTCAAATACAACAATACTGTTACCATTTTGATCTACTGCAATTCCAAAATCACTTTCATCAACTAAATAAGAATGAATGGACGATGGAGATGACCATTCCCCTGCAGCTGCTTTTGCTTGAGCAGTGATATAATAGAGATTGTTAGTTGTTCCATTATC
>DAOUWQ010000414.1 GCA_030667035.1 Candidatus Heimdallarchaeota archaeon
AGTGGATATTTTCGGAACAATTTTCTATAAAGTTCTTTGTTAGTTAATTTGATAATTTCTGAGACAGTCTTAGGTAATTTGTCGTTTTTAGCAACCAGAATTTTCTCAAAGATTGTTCCTTCATCAATTAAATCTACACCAGATATTTCAATAGAACCTCGTGCTGACAAAGCTTTAGAAGCTTCCATTAGCTGAGTGACAACTTTACCAATTTCTTCTGTAATTTCTTTCCTCGAAATAGATGCTTTTTTGTTCAGGAAGGACTCAATCAATTTTTTAACTTCATTTATAGGATTTGAGTGAGATGAAAAATAGAGTGGGAAAAGAGCATCATCTTTCACACCTTGAATGTAAAAATATGTTGCAAGTTCTTGTAGCAATTCACTTTGAGATAATGAAGATAGTTTTGTTGAAAGATGGGATTGCGACCAAGTTTCGAAATTACCTTGATTTACCCAAATATCTTCAAATAGGGCAGCAATCTTTGGTTTGAATTCTTTTGTGAAATAACGTACTTTATCACTTGATTTCTTGTGCATTGAATGAGATGCAGAAATTACTTGGTCTATTGCATCCTCTATTTTTGGTATCAATCCAATACTTGTATAATATGACTCAAATTTAATAACAATTTCTTTAGCCAAAACTTCGGCAAAATTCACTAAGAAATTTAACTCTTTATCAGAACCTGTATAACCTTTGATTGCAATCAAAATAATTGGATTTTGCTCACCAACAACAACCATCTTTGAAGCAATAACACCATTTGGGAATCGTGATAAATTAATGCTGGAGCTTTTTTTCTCTGCTGTAGCAGATTTATCTCCTCCGAGTCCTATTTCTTCTGCGAAACTTGCTAAGGCTCCACCAAGAGCGGAGACTAATGAAGTATCAGTTTGTATATAACCTAGTGAAAGAAAATCTGTGTTATCTTCACGTGAAATAATTATCTGTGAGTCCAATTTTTATCCCAAGCTGATCAATTGGTTTAAACTATTCATCAATATATGTAGATATATGTATTTTGGAACATTTTCTATTGATGCTTAGATAAAAATTATACCTTTTAAAACAGTTTTGAATAATTCCAAGATTTAATAATTAGAGTAGTGTTTGTTTTTTGCATCGATTATCTGGTATCCTAAGTATTTTAAATTAAGTTGAATATGAAAGTAAACAAAAGAAACTCGAATAACTAAATATTTTATCTAGCCCATTAAAAATAAGTTAATGCTCAAAAAATGGTTGTGAAACAACGTATGGCTTTAGACATAATAAAAGAACAAAGGATGATTCGCACAATCTTCTACTCACTACTTCAATCTGCAGAACTTATTGCTGATAATAAACAATTAAGCAATGTATTTGTCTCTAAAGTAGAAAAATTTGTTCGAGAACGAGTAATAATTGATGATGGTACAAGAGAAGTAAAGGAAATTGCTTCAGAATTATTGAATTCGTTTGGGTGGAAAAGTATCGGTATAAATTACGATAATAATCTAGGTACTGGAAAAATTCTCCTTGGGAGAAATCGGTATATCACTAAAGATTTAGCAGATAATGCGGGAGCTTTGCTATTTATACAAGCTATTTTTCAAGGAATCGGATACCACTTGTTTAATGCACCAACCGCTGCGTCTGTGAAGCTTTCATTTAGTACAACAAATCATTATGAAATTATTCTTCAAAGACTTAGAGAATCTGGTTCAGAAAAAATACCATCGAGAAGATCATCTGGTTTAGATTTAGTTGTTGATACTTCAATTCATGGCAGTTTAACTATTGGTGATATATTCAACCCAATTTTCCAGAAAAGTTTGCCTGATGTTTTTCTCTTTGAAGCAGCTTGGAAGGTTATTACCGAATCGTATGTTGCTAATTTTTCTGTAGAGGGGGACGCGATTCTAAAAGAAGCACTAAAAAATGAATCTATGGTAAATCTTTCTCGTTTTATCACTAAGATTATTGACCAGGAAACTGAAGAAGAAATATTGAATGTATCAGAACTTATTGGTGAGTTTATTGTTAAGATACTTACAACCAAAACCAATTAACCCCTTATTAATCTGCTTCAAACTACTCTTCAAGATCGGCATGCTAAGAGTTACTTGATTTATTATGAATGCCGTAAATTCTGTGCGGAAAATCAAATACCTAATAGGTGTACATTCATTCGTGGCATGTGGGTTGGGATCTTAAGTGAAATCTTTGGTGTACCAATCAAAATTAAGGAATTATTCCACGCAGGTAAAAGAGATCGATTTTGTATGGTGGAATTAGTTCCTGATACGAATTAAAAGTTGAAGAGAGTATTCACTTAACTCTCTTACCTTATTTCTCTTGAAATCGTTTCACGAGCTAATGAAGAAACTTCTGTTATTGTTAGACCTGTTTTCTCTGTAATAGATTTTATATCTTCAAATTCAGGTTTAAAATGAACGACTTCATTATCCTTTCCATAAGCTATTTTGCCTCTTATCTTCCAATCTTTTCCTTTAATTTTTATTGTGAATTCTTTGATTTTTCGTGAAAGCATTATTTTTCTATTTCGCGAAATTCGTACACCAATTGTACTTGTTTGGTTCATGATCTCCGTAGCAAATTTCACCTCATCATCTAGTGCACAGAGGACAGTGATCTTTGTTCCTGGTCTCCCTTTTTTCATATAAATTGGAGTTAGGAATACATCTCTTGCACCTAATTCCAATAATCTTGTACTTAAATAACCAATAGTTTCACCAGAACAATCATCAATGTTTGTTTCAATAACTGAAATGTCTTCTCGTGGATAGTCAGTTCCCACTTGTGATCCTACAAATAGTCTCAAAGCATTTGGTGATTTTTCAAATTGCTTTGTGCCAAATCCAACGCCAGATTTTTCTAATATAATTGCAGGTGATTCTTTTAGAATAGA
>DAOUWQ010000174.1 GCA_030667035.1 Candidatus Heimdallarchaeota archaeon
CCAGAGATTGTTGCAGGGTGCTCAACAAATGGAGAAATAGCTTCTGGTTATTGGAGAGAAAGTGTCATCGCTATTGTTTTATCATCAGATTATATGCGATTTGGCATTGCTGTTGAAGATAATAATAACTTAGTAAAAACATCAGAGGATTATTACAAACAATTGGTTGATAGTGCTCTCTATGATCTACAAGTGAAAATGACTCACAACTCCAAAATAGTGACAACAAAAGGTCAAGACATTAAACCCGATTTTGGTATTGTGTTGTTACCGGGAACAGACAATGAACTGAACCCTAAATCAAATGAAGTAATTAAAGGGTTAAGAAAGCATCTTGGTAATTTACCACTAATTGGTGGAACAATCGGTGATGATTGTAAATATGAAAACGGTTATGTTATCTTTAAAGATGAGTTCTTGGAGAATCATACCCTACTAATTTTATGTAAATCTGACTTGAAATTTTCGATGGCACAAAAGCATAGCTACAATATAATAGATGATTTTCTGTTGAACAAGGTTAATAGAAATAACCTCGTAGAGCTAAATAATCAACCAGCTTCAGAAGTTTATTTCAACGCAATAAATCAACCCGTCGTTGAAATCTCAGACTTACGCGATGAAATATGCGCGATAAATCCACTAGGATTGATGGATGAAAAAACCAAAGAATTGCAAATTCTGTTTCCAATGTCTCGAGGGAAAGGGGCAATGGAAATCAATCTTTCACAAGTAATTCCGGAAGGAACAAAAATATTCCTAACAGAAGCAGATATGGAACAATCGAAGAAAACATCACTAGAATCAATTAAAGCGGCATTTTCAACTAGCACAATTAAAGATCCCAGAGTGGGATTAATGTTTTCATGTGTAGGACGAAGTACATTCTATTTCGGAAGAGCGTTGGCAGAAATAGAAGAAATAAAGAAGCGCTTCAAATACACCGATATTGGAGGGGCTTACCTATATGGGACTGTGTGCGGTCTAAGTAATTGGGTCTCAGAGGGAACGACCTCAACTCTTCTAATTGGAAACGATTTGAAAGATGGCCTAGTCGAAAAGAAAGAATAAAGGAAAGGAAAGCAAAGCAAAGGAAAATTAACTTTCAAGATTAGCTGAAAAAACATTTGCCTTGTCCCAACCTTCACGTTTGAGAATAGTATCGGACATACGAAGAATTTTCAAAACTTTTGGTAAACAAACAAAAGTGTGTGGCAAAGGTCCGAGCGTTTCTCCCATTGCATGGGCAGGTATAATCTTTTTCGAGGTTGTTGTTATAACCACTTTCTTTCCACGATAAACTTCTACTTTGGGATGCTCAATATAGGTACCATCAGCAAGTTTTAGTGAAGTAATTAAGGTCTCTAAAATCCTTGTATTGCCGAGAACTGAGATATCAATTAAACCATCATCAATAACTGCATTTGGTGCAACCATTTTCTTGTTACCAACACGCTGACCATTGCCTATAAGAACTGACAGGGATTTCAAATCAAGAATGATGCGACCATCATCAATGTCAATTTTAATGGGTTGGGGACGATAAGTAAAGAATCCCTTCAGCAGATAGAAATTATAGCTAAGACGAGAACTTTTGCCAAGAACCATTTCAGCAACAGCTGCATCAATACCTGCACCAGCAACACCAAGACAATACCTCGCACCATCATCTATTTCTAAACAATCGATGCTCCGGGTTTCTTGTTGAACCAACATATCAACTAAATCATCAAGCTTGCCTGTCTGACGAACACTAAACGCATTATCATTTCCACGACCGGCGGGAAGTATACCTAAAGTAGTCTTAAAACCAGTTTGACCAATACCAGTTAATACTTCATTAATTGTACCATCACCACCATAGGCGCAAATAACCTCATGATCTTTTACTGAATCCTTAGTAATACGAATAGCATCACCAGGTCCCTTGGTCCATTCAACCTCAAAATCAAGACCAACATCTTTGAGAGCCTTAACTACCTTAGGCCATGCCTTTCGCGCTTTTCCGCCAAAAGAAGTGGGATTGCAAATAATTTTCATGGTAAAGATCGCCTAGTAATGCTTTAACAAGTAGTAAAAGATTACCGAGTAATACTTTCTTACACTGTTTTATAGTTATCCAATGAAATTTAGCCCTACGGACAAAATTGGTTGATATTATACCACTAAATAATATTTATAAAAGAAGAATTCTAAAAAATAGCTGCAATATGAAAAGCGGATACTAATTAACTTATAAAGAGTTGATTGTATATGTAGCTGTATAATTTCATTAGTGCTGAAAATATCAGGAGATGCGACATTAAATGCCAATTGCTAGACAAGTTATGATACTAACCAAAGATGGCTTATTACTTCTACACTACAAATTCAGAGGGGCAGAAACATTAGCAATGGAAACGGATCCAGATCTATTCTCAGGAATGCTGTCAGCAATTCTTTCGATAGCGAAAGAAACAACAGGGGGACTAGTGAAAACAATAAATCAAGATAATTATAACGTACTAGTAAGCGAAGGAGAGAAAATATACGTTTTACTATTTATAGATGAAGAAAGTAGAGAATTGAACAACATAGCAAAAGCAATGGTAGGAAGATTTGAAACAAAATTCAAAGTAGAATTAGGTGGAATAATAACAGACGTAACAATATATCAACAGTTCATAGAAGAACTAGAAGAAATATACGCAGAAATATTTAGAGTAGATGCAGAATTATTAGCAAAATTAATACCAGAAGTAACACAAATAAAAAACGTATCCATTTTTGAAAAACCAATGAATCATCAAGTATACAATGGACCAAGAGATCCATTTGTAAGTGAATATGAGCAAGAGTTTCAAGAAATAGCACTGAAGATAATTGAATCGTATGCAATCTTTGCTGAGAAAACATTGGAGTTTCATAGAAGAACGATTATAACGTTCAAAAACAGAGCAATTGTTCTAGAGGATTTGGGAACACACGTACTAATGTTTATCGGAGAACACGTGGAAGATATTCTAACAAAAATAAAACGAATACGCAAAAAAGCAGGATTACCGGCAGAGAGAAAATAACACTCTCAACATTTTTTTAAAAAAAAACCGGCAGATAATAAAACGATTTTTTTAACAACGTTTTTAATTACAAGATAGCTGAGATACCTCTTGCCAAAAAAAAGGCAGAATGATAGAGAGCACGGAGCAAACAAGCAAACGAGCTAAAAAACAAACTAACAGAATGTTGGAGATACTCTAATGAGAGACGCAGTAAAGAAAATCTGGCCAGAAATAGATTGGATAAAAGATCCAGAACTAAAAGAAAACGTCTACAAAACATGGGAAGACGCAATAGAACAAAGTGTGCTAAGCGCAGAAGACTTGGAGAAAATACCATTCACACTGCTGATAAAAGATTGCAAAGTAACATTCATGGAACACAAAAGAGCAGTAGTACACATAGCAGTAGAATCAGCAAAAGTAATGAGCAAATTCTTCGGAGATAAACTACCAATAAATATGGACTACCTAATAGCAGGGTCAATATTAATTGATGTAGGAAAGTTACTAGAATATGTACTGAAAGATGGAAAAGCAGTAGTAGGGAAAACAGGAAAATTGCTAAGACACCCATTCACAGGAGTAGGACTAGCAATGAACTGCAACATACCAGATGAAGTATGCCACATGATAGCCACACACTCCAAAGAAGGAGACCTGGGGAAAAGAACAGTAGAAGGAATAATTGTTCATCACGCAGACTTTATCAGCTATGAACCATTAAAAGATGACACACTAAAAGTGTAAAAAAGTAGAAAATAAAATCAAAAATATAACCAACCCATGAAGAGCTTTATCGCTCTTCGATTTTTCTCATTTATTTTCAGTTTTTCTCAGTATTTTTCGTTATTTCTCATTATATTACGCAATTTTTCGTTCACTAGTTATTTAACGCGATACCAGTAAATATACTCCTCTTTGAAACCGAGCTTCTTATAGAGACGAAGGGCGGCGATATTATTCTTCATAACTTGCAAAAAGGCAGAAGTGGCACCATTATCCTTGCCAAGCTGTAAGAGATACAACATAATCTGCTCACCATAGCCTTTCTTACGCTGAGAAACCTTGGTGAAAATATCATAAAAACTAATCATAGAACCATCGAGAACAGCAAAACCACAAGCAACAACTTTACCTTTAACAAGCAAAGAAACGTAAAAAGTAGGAGGAAGAATGTGCTCGAGAATATGAACCAAAGCAGAACGATTTTTGGCTGCCGCTTTATTTAAAGAGCAAAAAGAATCAACCCAAGTATCTGTAAGCTCGGTGAAAACCTCAAAATCTTCATGCTCAGGGTGAAAATCGGTCGTAAGAGCTAAAGTTTGAACACTAGTGCAATCAATCTCCTGATAACCATGATCTTCAAGAAAGGAATCGAGATTCGAAGGAGAAGAAGCATGAGTCAACTTGAAAATAACCTTAAGACCACGAGAAGAATAAAGACGCTCACAATGAGAAACCTTCTCGTCAAGAGCAAGAGCAGAAGAGAAGAGAGGGTTGACGGAATTAGCACGTTTAGTGTAACCATCAGAAAAACGAAGAATCCAACCGTCATAAACAAGAGTATAAAGAGAGGGCCAAGCAGTTAAGGATAAACCCTCAAGATATTGAATAATAGATGATGCTCCCATGGAAATAATCTCCAACGCGCTAAAAACAAACAAAAGAGTTGGTTCAGCACAAGAAATTAGTAGACGAAACGCAAATTAAAAGGTAAGCATACATAAGCTAATCGAATAGACGTTTAAAAAAATTCTTTAAATTTGAATAAGTATAATTTCAAATAAAATATTGTTAATATTGAATACCAAACAGTAGCAAAAACTTACCCAAAAAG
>DAOUWQ010000396.1 GCA_030667035.1 Candidatus Heimdallarchaeota archaeon
GTTTCCGGCATCCTGCAAAATTTTCGACTGGTATGAAAGCAAAACTCGCTGTGGCCCAAGCATTGATGCATCACCCACGCTTAGCTATTCTAGATGAAAGCACTGCAGGTCTCGATCCTGAATCGCGATTTAAACTAGTAAATACCATTAAAGAACTGGCTTCAATGTTAGGCACAAGTGTCTTTGTGAGTGGACATATTTTAACCGAAATCGAGAAATTAGTTTCTAGAGTTACTATTATTGTAAAAGGAAAAATCGGTTTAACTACCACTCTAAATGAAATGCGCAAAGAATTTTCAACAGGTGAATATTCTTTGGAATGTTCAAATGCAAAACCCGTGATGGAAGATTTGTCTAGTCTCGGGGTTACAAGTCAAATTTACCTTGATTCAAATGATACAATAATCTTTCAGAGTGATTTCATTGATTATGTTTATGTTCAGTTGCCAGAAATTCTTAGACGGAATGGTTCTGAACTTAGACGCTTTTCTCCTATTGAGGTTACTCTTGAAGAAGTATTCATCAATGTAATTTCAAAGAGATATGGTTCAGACTTTCTCTATGAAGAGGAGCTTTTATTTGAGCAACAAGTTGAGAACGAAGGCTTGTTTAAAACAAAGAGGAGGAGATGATTTACATGGAATTGCCTATAGCACAACCTGAAACAGAGACAATGACCATAGAATCAACAATACTCGGTGAGGATACCAAGAGAAAAAAACGAAAGGATAAGAAAGAAGCAGAGAAACTTACTCGAGACAGCAAAGCATCCTTTGGTATCTTTATGATTTTCAAAAAAACATTTGTAGAAATGTTCGGAGCTCTAAGAGTATTTGCCTATGTTCTTCTCTCAGTAATTTTTACATTTATCTTTACAACAGTAGTATCCGAAAATTTGGTTGCTCCTTTGTCAGATTTAAGTATTAGTTTCCAAGTTTCAACTATTGTGAGTTATTTTGCATTTAATGCTTTCTTTTGGAATGCGGGAATACTACTTTTTCTTTTCTGTGGATTGTCTGCTTCAACGTTTATTTCTGGAGAAGAAAATAGTGGTACATTGATATTTCTTATGACTAAACCAATAAAACGATCAACAATATTCTTTGGTAAATTTCTAGGCTATTTCGTTAATATGGCAATACTACAATTGTTTTCATTACTACTTGCACTTACTATAACTTGTACTCTTTCAAACGTATCTTTTGAAGTATTTCTGCAATCTTTGCTTTACCTTGTTCCAATTTACCTGTATGCCTTAATGATGATTGCAGTTGTTGGTCTGATTATGGGCTTTATGTCAATAGTAAACAAGAAAGTTGTTGTCAATGTTGTAATAATGATGCTGGCAATAATAGTGATTTACTTTGTTGGAATTCTATTGAGACTAGCTCTTCCAGGATATTATGAAACGTGGTATCTCTATCTAGTTGACCTTGGTTATAATCTAAGCACAATTTTCCTTCTATTTTTAAAACCATTCGGATTTCAACCAACACCATTTTTCCAACAGAATTTTGGGTTATTCTTTGGTACTTATGTCAATCAATTTACTGATATTTCAGCATTCCTCGGAGCAAATGATGTTGAAAATAACTTAACGTTCCTATTAGCTGAAACCAATTATATTCACCCATTGATTTCACTGACAGTAATGATTGTAATCACTGTTGTCCTTCTAATAATAGGAATTTCTGTTCTTGAAAGAAAGGATGTTGGTGGATAATTTTTTCTCTTTCTGAAGCAGCAAGCATTCAGAAGATAAAAAATTGAAGGAAAGGGGAGGCCTAGTTTTTCTCTTTCTTCACAATTTTTCTATACAAATAGAAAATAGCTATTGTAACTATCAAGTAAACCCATGGAAAACTTAGTGCTTCTTCTGTTGTGTCCGCATCTTCATATTGAAGAATTTCTAATCCATCACTCTTATCAGTAACATAGATGAAATCATCAATTACAAGGATTGTTGTTGTACTCCCTGTTCCATCATAGTAATTTCCGACTAAAATTGGATTTGTGGGGTCAGAGATATCAAGTACATCAAACCCTAGACTGTATCTTGCAAGAAACACCAGATTATCCTTTTCGTTATAGAATGCTCCGGGAGTTACTCCACCATTTTTATAGGTACTCAACTCAACTGGTTTAGTAATATTAGTAAAGTCCAATATTGTTAATCCATCATTCCAACTTGAAAGAAATACTAGGTTATTTTTCACATGAAGTGTTGCTGAACCGTTTACCATTTTACTGTGTAGAACAGCACTTATTTGCGAATGGTTACTGATATCTAAAACAACTAGCTGTGAATCTTGATTTGAGTAATATACTGTTACAAAGGCAATATCATCTTGTATATGGTCATTATTTATGAACTCTCCTTCTGTATAATTTCCTATTTCAAAAGGAGTTGTTGGATTTGAGACATTAATGACTTCTAATCCATCAGTATAATCTGCAACATAAGCTATATCACCAACTACTTTGATATCTGTTGCACTCCCACCATCGTCATATTCTCCAACTTTTACAGGATTTGTTGGGTCACTAATATCAAAAATTAGCAAGCCACTAGCAAAAGTTCCGATAAATGCATATTCTCCTTCTATCCATAACGCATATGATTGGTACACTTCTGTATGATTTAATTGAGTTGGATTCGTTGGATCACTAATATTTAGAATAAAGAATCCTGTATAATCATCTGTTACAAAAGCAATATCTCCTTCCACAACAACATCAAATGCACTTATTCCAGTATCAAATGTTCCAATTTTTGTAATGTCTAGTGCAATGCTCTTTACTCGAGTTACACTTGCTTGTTGACTCAGAAGAATAAGCAAAATTAGGAACATAGTTAAACTAGATAGAAACTTTCTCTTTTTGGGAAATAATAGTATTACCATACATTGCCCTCAAATGAATGTTACATTAATTTAATATCAACTCATTTAAGACTTCAGATAACTCTTGAAGAATTCTCACTTGCATAAATTTAGTGCAAAGTACAAACAAAACTCTCTTAGCATTTTCTAACAA